>JALAHE010000071.1 GCA_022712075.1 Galactobacter sp. | reverse complement strand
GCCCCAGCAGCCCTACCCGCCGCAGTACTACCAGGGTGCCCCGGTGCCGCCGGCCCAGCGCCCCGGCAACGGCTTTGGCATCGCAGCCCTCGTGCTCGGCATCCTCGCCCTCGTGTTCTGCTGGGTCCCCGTCTTTGGCCTCGGCCTCGGCGTCCTGGCCCTGGTGCTCGGCATCGTCGGCGTGCTGCAGAAGCAGCGGCCGCACGGCACCTCGATCGCCGGCATCGGGATGGGTGCCGTCGCCGTGGTGGTGGGCATCATCATCATGGTCCTTGCTGCCATGGTCGTCTCCAAGGTCGAGGAGCAGTCGAACAAGGAGTTCTCCGTGTCCTACTCAGCAACGGCCGACGGCGAGGGGACCCTGAGCTACGGCTCGCTGAAGGGCCAGGCGCAGGACACCTTCAGCGGCTCGTGGACCAAGGACGACAAGGTCACCGGCTTCGACGGCTTTGCTCTCACCGTGACGAGTCCGAGCGGAGGCGCCGTGGGCTGCGAGATCGCCGTGGACGGCAAGAGCCTCACGAAGCAGTCGGGCACGGGCAGCGTCACCTGCACCGCCTCGACGCTCAATCCCTGAGTCCAGGAGGACTGACGAGGGGCCCCGCCGGTCGGCGGGGCCCCTCGTGCGTTAAGGCTCGACGGCGCGTGCCCGGGTGGGGCGCTATGGCACGCCTAGGCACGGGGCACGGGGCGGTTAGGCCCCCATGTACTTCGCGGCGGGCGCCCCGCGGTAGAGGTCCTCGAAGGTGTCCATCGTCTTCTTCTCGGCGTGGAGCAGGGCCTTGGCGTGCCCGGCCGCTCCCATGGCGGCGCGGTCCGCGGGCGTGAGGTCGAGGACGGCCTCCAGCTTGGCCGCCAGATCGGCGTCGTTGCCCGGCTCAAAAAGGTACCCGTTGACGCCCTCGTCCACGAGGTGCGGCAGCGCAAGCGCGTTGGCGAGCACCACGGGGCGCGACGCGGAGAGCGCCTCGAGCGTCACGAGCGACTGCAGCTCGGCCGTGCCCGGCTGGCAGAAGACATCGGCGGCCAGGTACTCGGCGCGCAGCGTCGCGTCGTCCACGAAGCCGAGGAAGTGCACGCGGTCCTCAACGCCCAGGTCCTGGGCGAGCTTGAGGAGCTTGGGGCGCTGCTCGCCCTCGCCCACGAGCCGCAGGTGCGGAGGGTTTGAGCCCTTCAGGCGCGCGATCGCGCGGATCAAGACGTCGACGTTCTTCTCCACGGCCAGGCGCCCGGCAAAGAGCACCACCTGGTGATCCGGGTGGGCGATCTCCTCGCCCTCGTGCGCCTCGTACTTGGCGGAATCGATGCCGTTGGAGAGCGCCAGCACGTGCTCGAGGCCGGCGCGGACGCGCATCTCCCGCGCCGCGAGCGGCGTGGGCGTCGTGACCACATCGGCGCGGCCCATGATCTTGCCCATGTCACGCCACGAGTTCTTGGAGACGATGTTGAGGAACCACTGCGGGAACGGCAGGAAGGGCTCCAGGTTCTCCGGGATGAAGTGGTTCGTGGCGATGAGCCGCAGTCCGCGCTTGGTGGCCTGCTTCTCGGCCGCGTTGCCGATCATGTAGTGGCACTGGATGTGCACCACATCGGGCTTGATCTCGTCGATGACGTCGGCGATGACCTTGTTGGCCGTCACGGGCAGGCACAGCCGGTAGCTCTCGTGCGTGGGCGCCTTATGGCTCTTGACGCGGTGCACGGTCGCCTCGGGGCGGTGCTCCACGTAGCTCGGGCCGTTGTCGCTGCGCGCGGCAACGACGTGCACCTCGTGCCCGCGCGCGCTCATGGCGGTGGCCAGGCGGAAGCAGAACACGGCGGCGCCGTTCACGTCCGGCGGGTAGGTGTCGCAGGCGATGAGGATGCGCAGCGGCCGCTCGGCACTCACGTGGGGGAACTCCTTGTTTCGGGTCCGCCCACCGGGTGCGGTGGCGCGGGTCGCTTACTCCTTGGAGCGCTTTTCCTTGCGCTCCAGGACGTCCGGGTGGTGCCGGGACAGGGCAACGACCCCCACGATAGCAACGATGGCAGCGCCAGCCATGGACAGACCCACGACGGGATGGATGTCGGGGCGGAGCTCGCCGAGAATGAAGATGCCGATCGCCACGCCCACCATGGGGTCGATCACCGTCAACCCGGCGATCACGAGCTCGGGAGGACCCGAGGAGTAGGCGTTCTGGTTGAAGTACTGGCCCATGAGGCCGGCCACGATGATCGCGATGAGCGGCATCCACGGCACCTGCAGCCAGAAGGGCACGCCCGCATCGTAGTGCTTGAAGGCCATGGCAATGGTCCGCACGAGCACGGCGGTTAAGCCGAAGAGAATACCAGCCCCAACGATGTAGAAGAACGCTCCGTGGGGCCTGCGGCGGCGTGCGAAAGCGATGCCGCCGAAAAAGACCACGACGACCGCAAGCAGACCGACGACGGTCCACTCGGCTTCCGTCGACAGATGGGTTTCGCGCGTGGCCTTTACTGCCAGCAGCACGAACGCCACGGAACCGGTCATGCACACGATGATCGAGATCCACGTGGCCCGGTTGATCTTGATGCCCTGGTCACGCGAGTTGATGATGGTCGTCATGACGAGCGCGATGGCGCCGAGCGGCTGCACCACGGTCAGCGGCGCCATCGACAGCGCCGCGACATTGAGGAGCATGCCAACGCCCATGAGCGCGAGGCCAAAGAGCCAGCGGGGATTGGTCAGCAGGCGGATCATGCCGCGCGAATTGACGTCGAGTCCGCCCGTGTCCGCTTGGACGGCCGAGGACTGTCTCTGAGTGCCGAAGGCTAAGAACGCGGCCGAGGCAATGGCGCAGATGACGGCGAGCCACTCCATCAGCCCTCTCCCCCGGCCTCGGTGAGCGGCTCGCCTTGGCGAGCGCCCGACGTCGTGCCTTGCCTCAGCTGCCTCGCCTTGGCTTGGGCGGCGAGCAGGTAGCCGACCGAGGCGGCGACGTGCAGCGCCGAACCGATGGCCAGCATGACGGTGCAGACGGCCTGCAGGGCCGGAGCCCAGGAGAAGTTGGCCTGCGCCAGGAGCAGCAGGGGCGCGGCGACCATGAGGAACGCCGTGCGGATCTTGCCGAGGATCGAGACCGGGAGCTCCGGGCTGCCCTTGAAGAGGAAGATCGCGTTGAAGAGCAGGACCAGGTCAGGGATGAGGATGGCCCAAACGAACCACGCAGGGGCCACGTGGAAGATCACGTAGGTGGCCGAGACGATGATCAGCGCGAGGCGATCGGCGAGCGGGTCGAGCCACTTGCCGACCGAGGAGATCTGGTTGAAGCGCCGCGCCACGTAGCCGTCCACCCAATCGGTGGAGAAGAGCACGGCGAGCGTCCAGAACGCCCAGACGTAGTGGTGAGAGGCCACGAGGGCCACAAACACCGGGACCAGCAGGAAGCGGGCCAGCGTGATGAGGTTCGGGGCCGTCCAGAAGGTGTGGCGTTCCACGTAGTGGATGTCGTCGCGCGTTCCAGCGCCAATGATCCTCACCGTGTCTCGTCCCTCCCCTGTCGACCCGATGCGTTTCCGATCCGGCATCAGCCGGGAACGAGAAACCCTACTTGGCCTTGCGGAACAGGCGGCGGATGAACACGACGACGGCGGTGGCGGCGAGCGAGACGACGACCCACGGGCCCACCTTCTCGGCCGTGGCGCGCAGCTGCTCGCGGTCATTGACGGTGTCGCTGAGGCCCACCTGGGCGCGGTCCAGGCCCTCCTTGGCGTTGCTCGTGGCGCGGCTCGTGGCGGCGGAGAAGCGCTGGGCGGCGGCCCCCACGCGAGCCTTGACGTCGGTCTGCTCGCCGAAGGTGTCGCGCAGCTCGGCGAGGTGCTCGCGGCGGCGGGCCAGGCGGCGGCGGAGCTCGGCCTCGGTGGGCTTGGGGGCCTTGACCTCCGGCTCCTGCGAGGCGGGAACCGTGTCCTGCTTCAGGGAGGCCTTCTTCGACTCCTTCGCCGGCTTGGCGGCCGTCAGCGTGGCAGGGTCGAAGGCGGTGCCCTCGCGGAGCACGCCGAGATCGTGCTGAACGCGCAGCATGGCCTGCTTCGGGATGGCCACGGCCTCGGGGAGCGTGTTCTTGGCGCGCAGGGCGCCCACGCCGGCCAGGAGGCCACCGATCACGAGGAAGACGAGCGCAACAATGAGCGCCGAGAGCCACAGGGGCATGACGGTCGCGAGGCCCGCGATGGCCGCGACGACCAGCGCAATCATCACGAGGGAGACGAACACGAGGCCGCCCACGACGAGGGCCGCTGAAACACCGAGCGAGACGCCCTTCGACTGCAGCTGGCGCAGCGTGAGCGCGAGTTCGTCGTTGAGCTGCTTCGGCGCCAGTCGCGAAACGACCGAGACGGTCTCGCGCAGATTCTTCGGCTTCTGGGCCGTTTCCTGCTGCGACGCGGCGACGTCGGGCTGACTCATGGCTTCTGCCTCCTGTGACAGGGCTGGGCGTGGGCCGTGTTCATGGCCCACATCCTCATAAAACTACCACTCACCATTCCGACTCCGGCACGTTCCCGCGGCGCTTGGACGCCAGGCGGGCCGCCTCGTGTGCGCAATCCCACACGACCGCGGCCGAGTCTTCCCACGAGAAGCGGGCGGCGCGGGCCAGCCCGGCCTCGCGAGCGGCGGCAAAGCGGGCCGGATCCTCGAGCGCCAGGACGGCGTCCGCCACGGCGCGTGGGTCCTCGGGGTTGACGTAGCTCACGGCCTCGGAACCGACCTCGCGGAAGATCGGGATATCGGAGGCGATCATGGGCGTGCCTGCCCGCATGGCCTCGACGAGCGGGATGCCGAAGCCCTCCGAGCGCGAGAGCGTGAGCGAGGCGGTGACCCGGCGCAGCAGCTGCTGATAGTCGGCTTCCTCGATGCCGCCGTGGAAGCGGACATCCGCGCCGGCCGGAACCAGCGCCTCGAGCTGCTCGCGCCGCTCGGGACGGATGCCGGAGACGAGGTGCAGCGTGTAGCCCGGCAGGTGCGCCATGGCCGCGATGAGCGTCTCGACGTTCTTGTACTCCATGAAGGAGCCCATGTAGACGAGCTCCTTGGTGGGGGCCTCACCCTCCGGACGGGGCTCGCCCTGCGCCTCGGCGGCGTTGTAGACGACGCGCACCTCGCGTTTGGTCAGGCGATGGCGCTCGATGAGCGACTTGGTCGTCTCCGACACCGTGGCGACCACGTCGGCACGGTTCAGGAGCACGCGCTGGGGCCAGTACGCGAGGTGGAAGAGGCGCCAGAGCAGGCGCACGGGGGCCGGCAGGAAGCCAGGCGGCGTGCGGTGCTGGTAGTAGATGAGGTCGTGCAGCGTGAGGATCAGGCCGTACTTGCGCCCCCACGAACCCATGGTCTGCATGGGCGAGAACACCACGTCCGGCTTGAGCCGGTTGACCTTCAACGCCACGAGCGGCTCGAGCGGCGAGGTGGGCGAGGTGACCTGCGTGTACGGGACCGCGGGGAGCATGGGCAGCTGCGCCGGGTCGCTGATCAGCATGCGCACCTCGTGCTTGCGCGCCAGGGCCTCGATGAGGCTGGCGGTGAAGCGCGAGATGCCGTCGTGCTGCGAGGTGCGGGTGTAGCGCGCGTCAACGATGAGCCGCACGTGGCCTCCTTGAGGAAAGGTTCTGCTCCCGATTCTGCCCGTTTTCCTGGGCCCACGGGTAAAGCAAAGGGCCCCGGTTCTAAACCGGGGCCCTTGTCTTGGCTCCTCCGACTGGACTCGAACCAGTAACCCTTCGATTAACAGTCGAATGCTCTGCCAATTGAGCTACGGAGGATCGCAACTCGTTCAGTCTAGCGGCTCACCCGCCCACTTGCCAAAACGGGGCTGATAGACTGATTGAATGTTCCCCATCACTCAGGCTCCGGGCACCACCGATCACCACGAGGCGCTCCTTCGGCTGTGGCGACGCGCCGTCGAGGCGACGCACCACTTCCTCTCCCCCGCCGACATCGCCGGCCTCGAACGCGCCATTCGCGAGGTCTACCTCGGAGCCGTGCGGCTCACCGTTGCCCTGCACGACGACGCCCCGGTGGGCTTCGTGGGCGTGAGCGGCGACCCCGGCGAGCCGCTCAGCATCGAGATGCTGTTCGTGGCCCCCGACGCGCACGGGCGGGGCGTGGGGACGGCGCTCTTGGAGGCGGCTGCGGGCGGTCAGACAGTGGTGCTCGTTGACGTCAACGAGCAGAATCCCGCGGCCCTCGGCTTCTACCTCTCGCGCGGATTCAGCCAGGTGGGCCGCTCCGAGCTGGACGGGGAGGGGAACCCGTTCCCGTTGCTGCACCTCCGGCGTGAGACGCCGTCGGAGCCCACCGAACTTTGAGGCCCGTTCTGCACTTTGAGGCGCGCTTTCCAGGCCTCAAAGCGCAGAAGGCGCCTCAAAGCCGGGCGTCGGCGCGAGGGGCTCAGGTCTCGGCACGGAGGGAGCGGCGGCGCATCTCGAGCTCCATGAGCTCGCGGTTGAGCGCCTGTGCCTCCTCCGGCGGGGCGTCCAGGGCCAGGCGCTGCAGCCGCCCCAGCAGCTCGGCCTTGGCGTGGTTGATCTGGATGTCGAAGAGCCGGTTCATGATGCCGCGGCAGTACAGGGCGAGCTGGTCGTCGCTGCCGGCGGGCAACGGGACGACGGCGAGCTCGGCCACGAAGGCGGCCAGCGGCTCTGGCACCGACTCGCGGATCGCCTCGACCCAGCGGCTCATGGGCGTCTGCGCGGCCGCCGCGTTGACGATGGCGTCCTTCACGGCGGCGTGCGCTGGCGCCACGAAGTGCGCCGCGTACACGGCCTGCCAGGCCTCCGCGGAGAGCGAGTTGGGGTGCTGAAGCACCACCTCGAGCGCCTCTCGCTCCATGCGCACCACTGGATCGCGCGTGTCCGGGCGCTCCCACGCCAGCGCCGCTTGCGCCTCCCCCGGCTCGCGCGCGCCGCCGGCCGCCGGGCTATCGACGGCGTCTGACGCAGCGTGCCGCGGGCCGGCGGGAGCCACCCGGTTGCGGGTGGCGCGCACCTGACGCAACACCGTGTTCGGATCCTCACCGAGCCATCCGGCGAGCTGGCGAGAGTAGCCCGTGAGCAGCGAATTATCGCGAATCGCCGCGACCACCGGGGCGGCCTCACGCAAGGCGTTAACGCGACCTTCGACCGTGTTGAGGTCGTACTTCTGCAGGCCCACCTTGATGGCGAACTCGAAGAGCGGGCGCTTGTTCTCGATGAGCTCCACGACGGCCTCGTCGCCGCGTTCCTGACGCAGCTCGCACGGGTCCATGCCGGAGGGCTCAACGCACACGTAGGTCTGCGCCACGAAACGCTGATCCTCCTGGAAGGCGCGCAGGGCGGCTTTCTGGCCGGCGGCGTCGCCGTCGAAGCAGAAGATGACCTCTCCGCCCCCGCCGAAATCGGACAGGAGGCGGCGGGCAATCTTGATGTGGTCGGCGCCAAAGGCGGTGCCGCACGTGGCCACGGCGGTGCCGACGCCGGCCAGCTGGGCGGCCATGACGTCGGTGTAGCCCTCCACGACCACGATGCGCTTCTGCTTTGAAATCTCCCGCTTGGCGAGGTCGATGCCATAGAGCACCTGGGACTTCTTGTAGAGCTGCGTCTCCGGGGTGTTGAGGTACTTGGGGCCCGGGTCGTCCTCGTAGAGCTTGCGCGCGCCGAAGCCGATCGTGGCGCCCGTGAGGTCGCGGATGGGCCAGATGAGGCGGCCGCGGAAGCGGTCGTAGATGCCGCGCTGGCCCTCGGACATGAGGCCAGTGAGCTTGAGCTCCTCGTCGGTGAAGCCCTTGTTGCGCAGGTGGCGCAGCAATCCGTCCCAGCCCTGCGGCGCGTAGCCCACACCGAACTGCGCGGCGTCCGCGGGCGTGAAGCCGCGCTCGGCGAGCATCTTCTGGCCTTCGGCTGCCTCGGGGGTCTGTAGCTGCGCGCGGAAGAACTCCTCCGCCACCTTGTGCGCGTCGAGGAGGCGCTGACGCTTGCCCACGCTTTCGCGGTCGGGGCCCTTGCCGCCGTCCTCGTAGTGCAGCTCGATGCCGGACCGGGCGGCGAGCTGTTCCACCGTCTCGGCGAAGGAGGTGTGGTTCATCTTCATGAGGAAGCTGATGGCATCCCCGGACTCGCCGCAACCGAAGCAGTGATACGTGCCCACCTGGGGGCGCACGTGGAAGCTGGGGCTGCGCTCGTCGTGGAAGGGGCACAGGCCCTTGTAGGAGCCGATGCCGGCCGGCTTCAGGGACACAAACGCCTCGACGACGGCCTTGATGTCGGTGCGGGTGCGCACCTCGTCGATGTCGTCGCGTTTGATCAGTCCTGGCACCGTTTCATCCTAGTGCCGCGCGCCCCGCGGCGGCGCGGCTTTCCCCAGCGGCGCAAACGCGGCGCCGCTCACAACCGGCGACCGCCCCGGCATGGCGGATTGCCGCCCCAGCTCGAGGGGGCCAAGCTAGGCCGCATGGCCACGCAGTTCTCCCCCTCCGAACGCCCCAACGACCCGCGCGCCGCGCGCACCCAGGAGGCGCTGCGCGCCGCGGTGCTGCGGCTGGCGGCCACCAAGCGGGTCGAGGACATCTCCGTCTCGGAGCTCACCGCCGCGGCCGGCGTCAACCGCACCACCTTCTATCGGCACGCGGACACGGCCGCTGACGTGCTGCGCGAGGCGCTGTATGAGGACTTCGACGGCATCCGCACCGAGCTGCTCACGATCGACAACGACGACGAGCACCACCGGGATGCCTGGTTCGCCGTCAGCGCCAGGATCGCCGAGCACATCGAGCGCTTCCGCCCCATCTACGAGGTGGGCCTCGGCAACGACGACGCCCTTTCCCCCGCGCTCATGCGCATGGCGGCCGAGCACTTCGAGACCTCGATGCACGCGTATCTGAAGCGCTTCCCCCAGCTGGTCCCGAGCGTCTCGAGCCAGGCGAGCGAGACGCTGGAGCGAGCCAGTGCCCGCTTCGTGGCCGCGGGCAGCGTGGAGCTCATGCGCTCGTGGGTGCAGTCCCCCGCGCTCCGCGCCCCCGCCGCCTACGCGGCGATCTCCATGGCCGTCATGCCGCCGTGGCTGCAGGCGCCGGCGCCGCACGGCGCCTAGCCCGATCCCCTCGCGCGGGCGGCGCCGGCCCGGCGCTGACTGCGCCCGCGCACCCGGGCCAACCGCCCGCCGTCGGGCACCCACAACACCGCCCGGCAAGCTGTCCGCGAACTCACATTCAAACTAAACAACAACTGTCGTATAGTCGTGCCATCGGGCGCGGCGCCCATCCCGACGCCGCTCCCTCACGCACAACCCCAAGGGAGCAACATCATGCAGTCGTGGCGTTTCCACGGAACCAATCAGCCCCTCACCCTGGAGGAGGTCCCGGTTCCCGCCGCGGGCCCCGGCGAGGTCGTCATCAAGGTGCACGCCGCCGGCGTGTGCCACTCGGACGTCACGGCGCTCGACGACGCCGGCTGGATGCCCATGTTCCCCCGCCTGCCCATGACCCTCGGCCACGAGAACGCCGGCGTCATCACCGAGGTCGGCGAGGGCATGGAGGCCTGGAAGGTCGGCGACCGCGTGGGTCTCTCGCCGATGATGCCGGACGGCGACGCGATCGGCTACGGCGCCTGGGACGGCGGCTACGGCCCGTACATCCGCGCCACCGACGCCAACATCGTGAAGCTGCCGGACGAGGTCAGCTTCGAGCTCGGCGCCATGGCGACCGACGCCGGCCTGACCGCTTACCACGCCATGGTGGCCGTGGGCGGCGCGACCAAGGGCAAGAAGGTCGGCGTGATCGGCCTGGGCGGCCTCGGCTACATCGGCGCCCGCGTGGCGGTGCTCCTGGGCGCCGAGGTCTACGGCGCCGACGTGAGCGCCTCCGCGCGCGAGCTCAAGGACGAGATCGGCCTGGCCGGCGTCGCCGAGTCCATCACCGACTTCGCCGACAAGGGCCTCGACCTCATCGTCGACTACGCGGGCTTCGGCACCACCACCGCGCAGGCCCTGGAGACCCTCGCCGAGTTCGGCACCCTCGTGCAGGTTGGCATGGGTCGCCTGGAGTCCACGATCAGCACCTACCCGCTGATCATCAAGCAGCTGCGCGTCTTCGGCTCCAAGTCCGGCACCAAGGAGGACCTCGAGGCGCTCTACGAGCTCATGAAGTCCGGCGAGCTGAACCCGCCGATGAACCTCATCGCCCCGGCGCAGATCCCCGAGGCGCTCGAGCAGCTGCGCCAGGGCGGCGTGGTCGGCCGCTACATCGCCCAGTACGAGGCCTGATCCGCGCGGCCGGGCTTGAGCCCGGCCG
>JALAHE010000070.1 GCA_022712075.1 Galactobacter sp. | reverse complement strand
GCCCCACGGCTTGCCCGTGGTGAGCAGGAGCTCGCCGCCCTCGAGGTACGGCGTGGGGTCCTCCAGCTCGGAGACGTGCACGCCGGACACGGGGGCTGCTGAGGGGCGCCGCCCGGCGTCCCTGCCGCCGGCCTGACCCGGCGCGAGGCGCAGCGCCCCGGAGGAAGCGCTGATGAGCTGCTCGAGGGTGATCACAGCAAGGATCATCGCCCGCCATTGGATGATTCGTCCAATGACGCGGCTCACACCCGCGCCTAGCGTGGGCCCAGGTGCTCAGCGCGCCACCTCACGAACCAGATCTTCCGACCCAGGAGTCAACGCCATGACGCTGAACGGCCCCAGCCCCGCAGACCTCATCGACTTCGACGAGCTGCTGACGCCGGAGGAGCTGCAGACGCGCGCCACGGTGCGGAACTTCGTCAACGAGACGATCAAGCCGAACATCGCCGGCTGGTACGACGAGGCGCGCTTCCCCGTGGAGATCATCCCCGAGCTGGGCCGCATGGGCCTGCTCGGCATGCACCTGAAGGGCTACGGCTGCGCCGGGCGTTCCGCCGTGGAGTACGGCCTCGCCGGCGCCGAGCTGGAGGCCGGCGATTCCGGCCTGCGCACCTTCGTCTCCGTACAGGGCTCGCTGGCCATGTCGGCGATCTATAAGCACGGCTCCGAGGAGCACAAGCAGGAGTGGCTGCCGCAGATGGCCACGGGCGAGGCGATCGGCTTCTTCGGCCTGACCGAGCCCACCGCCGGCTCCGACCCTGCCTCCATGAAGACCTTCGCGCGCCGCGACGGCGACGACTGGGTCCTCAACGGCTCCAAGCGCTGGATCGGCCTGGCCTCCCTGGCCAAGGTTGGCGTCATCTGGGCGCAGACCGACGAGGGCATCCGCGGCTTCGTGGTCCCCACTGACACCCCCGGCTTCAAGGCCACGCCGATCGCCCCGAAGATGTCCATGCGCGCCTCCGTGCAGTGCGACATCGAGCTGACCGACGTGCGCCTGCCCGGCTCCGCCGTCCTCCCCGAGGTCCGCGGCCTGAAGGGCCCCTTCTCCTGCCTCAACGAGGCGCGCTACGGCATCCTGTGGGGCGCCATGGGCGCGGCCCGCGACGCCTTCGAGGATGCCCTGGCCTACTCGCAGGAGCGCATCCAGTTCGACAAGCCGATCGCCGCCTTCCAGCTCACGCAGAAGAAGCTCGTGGACATGGCGCTGGAGATCAACAAGGGCTTCCTGCTCGCCCTGCACGTGGGCCGCAAGAAGGACGCCGGCACGCTCAAGCTGCACCAGATCAGCGTGGGCAAGCTCAACAACGTCCGCGAGGCCATCGAGATCTGCCGCGAGGCCCGCACCATCCTGGGCGGCAACGGCATCTCCGCCGAGCACCCGGCCATGCGCCACGCCGCCAACCTCGAGTCGGTGCGCACCTACGAGGGCACGGACGAGGTCCACACCCTCATCCTGGGCCAGCAGCTCACCGGCATCGCCGCCTACCGCTGATGCCTTGCGGCGGCCGGGCGCCTCACGCGCCCGGTCGCCGCTCGCGCGCGTGGCGGGCCTGGCGACCGGCCCCGCCGCCGTCCCGCCTGCGAGTTTGCGTGCCTTGTGCCGTGAAGCGCCTCGCTTTCAGGACGCAAGCCACGCAAACTCAGGGGGACCGGCGCCGCGCACGCCGACCCCCACCCATCGGTGCCGCGAGGCACCCCACTGTTCCACCCGCCGTCGGGCCTTGAGACACCAACAGCCCGCGCCTCACCAGGAGGACCACCATGAGCGAAGCCGTCGAGTTGAAGAGCCTGATCGGCGGGGACTGGCGCGAGGGCGCCGGCGCGGCCATCGAGTCAACGAATCCCGCCCGCCCGGGCGAGGTCGTGGCGCGCGGCCGCGCCGCGCTGCCCGCGGACGTCGACGCCGCCTTTGCTGCCGCCCGCGCCGCCGCCGTCGGCTGGGCCGCGACCCCGCTGCACGCGCGCGGCGAGGTGCTCGCCCGCGCCGCCGCGATCATCGACGCGAACGCCGAGGCGTGGGGCGCCGAGCTCACCGCAGAGGAGGGTAAGACGCTCGCCGAGGGCATCGGCGAGGTGCGCCGCGCGGCCGCCGTGCTGCGCTACCAGGCCGAGGCTGGCAACCGCGAGCAGGGTTCAGTGTTCGCCTCGCCGCGCGCCGGCGAGCAGATCCTCGTGACCCACAAGCCGCTCGGCGTGGTCGGCGTGGTGACGCCCTTCAACTTCCCGATCGCGATCCCGGCGTGGAAGATCGCGCCGGCGCTCGTCTACGGCAACACCGTGGTGTGGAAGCCGGCCTCGGCCGTGCCGCTGCTGGCCTACCGCCTGGCCTCCGCCCTGCACGACGCCGGGCTGCCGGCCGGCGTGCTCAACCTGGTCCTTGGCGGTTCGGCCCTGGGCGACGCGATCGTGGACCACGCCGAGCTGGACGGCCTGACCTTCACGGGTTCCACGGGCGTGGGTCGCTCCCTGGCCGGCCGGGCCGCCGCGCGCGGCGTGCCGATGCAGGCCGAGATGGGCGGAAAGAACGCTTCCGTGGTGCTCGCCGACGCCGACCTGGACCTGGCCGCGGAGCAGGTGCTCTTCGGCGCCTTCCGCTCCACGGGGCAGAAGTGCACCGCGACCTCCCGCCTGGTGCTGGACGAGGCGATCGCCGAGGACTTCCTCGACCGCCTGCGTGCGCTCCTGAAGAACTGGCGCGTGGGGGACCCGTCCTCCCCGGCCTCGGACATGGGCCCCGTGGTCTCCGAGCGCGCCGCGGCCGACATCGCGGCATCCGTCATGACCGCCGTAGAGGGCGGCGCGCGCGTGGTGCTCGGCGGCGAGGCGCCCGCGGGCGCGTTCCTGGCACCGACCCTGCTGGAGATGCCGTCCGGTGCCGCGGGCGAGGAGAACCTGGCCTGGAACGAGGAGTTCTTCGGCCCCGTGCTCTCCATCCGCCGCGTCTCCGGCGTCCGCGAGGCCTTCGAGGCCGCGAACCACGGCGATCTCGGCCTCTCCTGCGCCGTGTTCACGCGCGACATCGCCACGGCGCTCTCCGCCGTGGACGGCATCGACGTGGGCATGCTGCACGTGAACTCGGAGTCGGCAGGCGCCGACCCGCACGTGCCCTTCGGCGGCGCCAAGCGCTCCGGCTACGGCCCCAAGGAGCAGGGCCTCGCGGCGCGCGAGTTCTTCACGCACACCACCACGGTGTACCTGCGCGGCTGAGCCGATTGGGCTTTCCTGCCCGACGACGCGGCTGAACAGGCCGGAATGCCCAAGGGCGCCCCTTCGAATGAAGGGGCGCCCTTGCGCATCTGCGTCATAGCGCCGGCACCGGCACCGAAGCCGGCGCCGCGCGGCGTCAGTACTCGATGACCGTGCGGATGCCCTGACCCTTGCGCATGCGGGCGAAGGCGTCGTTCACGCCCTCCAGGCCGATGCGGTCGGTGACCATGGAGTCGAGGTCGATCTTGCCCTCCATGTACAGGTCGATGATCTTGGGGAAGTCGATCGACTGGCGGCTGGAGCCGTAGTTGGAGCCGATGAGGCGCTTCTCCTGATCGCTCATGACAAACGGATCGATGGAGATCTTCACGCCGTCCGCGACCTGACCCACCACGACGGCCGTCCCGCCGCGGCGGATCGCCTCGTAGCAGGCCTCGATCGTGAAGGGCAGGCCGATCGCCTCGAAGGCGTAGTCCACGCCGCGCCCGCCCGTGAGCTGGCGGACGGTCTCCACGAGGTCCACCTCGCGGCTGTTGATGGTGTGCGTGGCGCCGAAGGTGCGGCCCAGCTCGAGCTTTTCCTCGCTCACGTCCGCCACGATGATCTGGCGGGCGCCGGCCAGGCGGGCGCCCTGGACCACGTTGAGGCCCACGCCGCCGCAGCCGACCACGAGCACCGTGGAGCCGGCCTCGACCTGCGCCGTATTCACGACCGCGCCGATGCCGGTCGTCACGGCGCAGCCCACGAGCGAGGCCTGGGCCAGCGGCGCGTCCTTGCGGATCTTCACGGCGGCGGAGGCGGGAACCATGGCGTACTCGCCGAAGGAGCCCACGGCCAGGAAGCTCTTCACGTCCTCCTCGCCGTCGCGCAGGCGCGGCTTCCCGTCGAAGTAGACGTGCTGGTAGGCGGTCTCGTTCGCGAGCTGGCACAGCACGGGGCGCCCCGCCACGCAGAACTCGCAACGCCCGCAGGAGGGGGTCCACGAGAGGATCACGTGATCGCCGGGCTCCAGATCGCTCACCTCGGAGCCGACGGCCTGCACCACGCCGGCGCCCTCGTGGCCGAGCACCAGCGGGGCGGGGGTGTCCCACTCGCCATCCAGCGCGTGCAGATCGGAATGACACACGCCGGAGGCCGCGAGCTTCACGAGCACCTCCTGGCTGCCCGGGGTGGAGGAGATCTGCAGCTCGCGGATCTCGAGCTCCTCCTGCGGGCCAACAAAGACGGCTGCCTTGACGGGGATCATTGGGGGGCCTTTCGTAGTTCTGCTCGTGGGGCGCCGGGGTCGCAAGGGTGCACGACGGCGGGGCCCCGGGTCCCGCCTCCGGCT
>JALAHE010000008.1 GCA_022712075.1 Galactobacter sp. | reverse complement strand
GGTGTCGCCGGCCGGGACCTCGAGGTCCAGCACGGTGACGAGGACGAGGTCGGGCAGGCCCTGCGCTAGGGCCTGCGCATAGACGGCGCCGCCGCCAGTGATCCAGGTGAGCTCGCCGCCCTCGCGCGTCGCCGCGTCGTCGAGCGCCTCCGCAAGCGTCGAGTGCGCCGTGGCGCCCTGCCCGGTGAGGGCGGCGGCGCGGGCCGGATCGGAGGTGAGCACCAGGTTGCTGCGGCCGGGGAAGGGACGGAAGCGCGGCGGGATGGACTCCCACGTGCCCCGGCCCATAATCACGGGGTGGCCCCACGTGCTGGCCTTGAAGTGGGCCATGTCCTCGGGGGCGTGCCACGGCATGTCGCCGTCGCGGCCGATGACGCCGTCGCGTGAGCGGGCCCAGATCGCGCCCACGGCGCGCGGGGGAAGGGGAGGGAGCTGCAGTTCTTCGGGCATCAGACGGCGATGGGCGCCTTGATGCCCGGGTGGTGCCGGTAGTCGAGGACCTCGAAGTCCTCGAAGTCGTAGTCGAAGAGGCTCTCGGGGGTGCGGGCGAGCTTCAGCGTGGGGAAGGCGTAGGCCTCGCGCGAGAGCTGCTCCTTGGACTGCTCCACGTGATTGTCGTAGAGGTGAACGTCCCCGCCGGTCCACACGAATTCGCCGGCCTTCAGGCCCGTCTGCTCGGCGACCATGCGCGTCAGCAGGGCGTAGGAGGCGATGTTGAAGGGCACGCCGAGGAACAGGTCGGCGCTGCGCTGGTAGAGCTGGCACGAGAGCGTGCCGTCGGCGACGTAGAACTGGAACATGGCGTGGCACGGCGGCAGGGCCATCTCGTCCACCTCGGCGGGATTCCAGGCCGAGACGATGTGACGCCGCGAGTCGGGGTTGGAGCGGATCTGCTCCACGACCTTGGCGATCTGGTCGATGTGCTCGCCCTCCGGCGTGGGCCAGGAACGCCATTGCACGCCGTACACGGGACCGAGGTCGCCGTTCTCGTCGGCCCACTCGTCCCAGATGGAGACGCCGCGCTCCTGCAGCCAGCGCACATTCGAATCCCCGCGCAGGAACCACAGCAGCTCCAGCGCCACGGACTTGAAGTGCACGCGCTTGGTGGTGATGAGCGGAAATTCCTCGTTGGCCAGGGAAAAGCGCAGCTGGCGGCCGAACACGCTGCGCGTGCCGGTGCCCGTGCGATCGCTCTTGTGCGTTCCGTTTTCGAGGACGTCGCGCAGGAGGTCCTCGTACTGGGTGTTCACGCTCATGCGCACCAGTCTAGGCGTCGGGGCGACGCCGAACGGGACCGCGCGCAACCCCGTCGAAACCCGTGCCGCGCTCAGGCGGCGTGACGCCCCTGCGGCGCCGCGCCGTCGTCGTCCTGCCCCGCCACGAGCCACTGATACTGCGAGAAGCGGTCGAGGTACTGCGCCACGTAGGAGCAGGTCGGGATGACGCGCGTCTCGAGCGCCCAGACGCGCTCGAGCACGATCGTCACGAGGGCCCGCGCGTAACCGCGGCGGGAGAACTCCTCCTTGATGATCGTGTGCTGCAGATCCAGCACGCCGTCCGCCTCGACGTAGCCGAGGAAGCCGATGTACTCCTCGCCGTCGAAGAGCGAATAGCGCCCCTGCTCCGCGTCCAGGAGCACGCGCAGATTCTCGTGGGCGATGAGCGGTGTCTGCGGCATGGGAGCCTCCTGAAACGATCGGTGGGGGAAAGCGAGCCTAGCGCGCCGAAGCGTCGGCGTCAGTCGTCGAAGGGTTCGTGGATCTCCACGGAGACGATCTTCTCCGGGCGGTCGAGGGGGCGCTGCGCCACGATGACGGCGCCGGGGCGCAGGTACGGGTCGCGAGTGGGCAGGGCCACGGCGGCCTCCGGCGTGGCGCGGGCGCGCAGCACGGAGAGCAACACCGGAAGCACCGGGCGGTGCGTGCACACGAGCGTTGCCTTGGCCTTCGCCAGCTGCTTTTCGAGCACCTTGGCCGCCTTGCCTGGGTGCCGGGCCGCCGCGTGCTCCGTGAGCGCCGGGGCCGTGCGGATCTGGAGCTCGCGCAGGGCGGCGTAGGGGCGCACGGTCTGCAGGCAACGCAGCCACGGGCTGCTCACCACGCGCTCGGGGCGCCAGGCCATGAGCATCGCGGCCAGGGCGGAGGCCTGCCGCTTGCCCGAGGTCGCGAGGGGGCGCTCGCCCTCCTCTCGGGTCCAGCCGGCGCGCGGCTTGGCCTTGGCGTGGCGGGCCAGGACGAGCGGCACGGTGTCGAGGCGCCCGGCGGCAAAGGCCTCCTCGAGCGCGTCCAAGGGCACGCGATCCACGGCGTTGCTCAGGAGCGCCCGGGCGTCCGCCACGGAGAGCCACTCGAGCGAGTCGACCTCGCCGCCGTCGGCCACCGCCTCGGTGGAGACCTTGGCGGCCCAGTAGAAGACCACCTTGGTGCCCTTGGCCACCTCGTAGCTCACCGCGGGAAGCGGGATGCCGAGCGAGATGCGAAGGCCCACCTCCTCGCGGACCTCGCGCACGGCGCACTCGGCCACCGATTCGCCGAGATCCAGCTTGCCCTTCGGGAAGGAGTAGTCGTCGTACTTGGGGCGGTGGATGACCAGCACCTCGAGCCGCCCCTTGCGGCGGCGCCACGGAAGGGCGCCGCCGGCCACGACGGCAAAGGTCACCTTGGCGAGTTCCGGCTCATCGCAGGAACGCACCGGGAGTACTGCATCCGTGCTCATCCGCGGTGCGACCCCGTGGAGCGCTCGCGCGAGCGCAGCAGGTACTCCTGGATGTCGAGCAGCGGCTCGCCCTCGGGGCCGTGGTGGTGACGGGTCCAGGCGCCGGCGGCGTCGAGATGCCAGGACGAGGTGCCCTCGTCGAGGTAGCGGTCCATGAGGGCCACGAGGTCGCTCTTCTCCTCCGGATCGCTGAGCGAGACCAGGGCCTCCACGCGGCGATCGAGGTTGCGGTGCATCATGTCGGCCGAACCGATGTACACGGTGGCGTCCCCGCCGTTGCCGAAGCAGAACACGCGCGAGTGCTCAAGGAAGCGTCCAAGGATGGAGCGGACGCGGATGTTCTCGCTCAGGCCGGGGACGCCCGGGCGGATGGCGCAGATGCCGCGCACGATCACGTCGACCTTCACGCCGGCCTGCGAGGCGCGGTACAGGGCGTCGATGATCGCCTCGTCAACCATCGAGTTGACCTTGATGATGACGCGGCCGGGCAGGCCGGCCCGCACGTGCGCGATCTCGCGCTCGATCAGGTCGATGAGGCCGGAACGCAGCGAGCGCGGCGCCACGAGCAGGCGCTTGAAGGTCGTCTTCGGGGCGTAGCCGGAGAGCTGGTTGAAGAGCTTTGAGACGTCCTCGCCCACCTGCGGATCGCACGTCAGCAGGCCGAGGTCCTCGTAGTAGCGCGCCGTGCGCGGGTGGTAGTTGCCCGTGCCGATGTGCACGTAGCGGCGCAGCGTGTCGCCCTCGCGGCGGACCACGAGCGAGAGCTTGGAGTGCGTCTTGAGGCCCACGATGCCGTAGACCACGTGCACGCCGGCCTGCTCGAGCTTGCGGGCCCAGGAGATGTTCGCCTGCTCGTCGAAGCGGGCCTTGATCTCCACGAGGGCCAGCACCTGCTTGCCGGCCTCCGCGGCGTCGATCAGGGCGTCGACGATGGGGGAGTCGCCGGAGGTGCGGTACAGGGTCTGCTTGATCGCCTGCACCTTGGGGTCCGCCGCCGCCTGCTCCAGGAAGGCCTGGACGCTCGTGGAGAAGGAGTCGTAGGGGTGGTGCAGCAGGATGTCGCGGCGGCGCACGGCTGCAAAGACGTTCGCGGCCTTGGAGGTCTCGGACTCGTTGAGGTAGCGAGAGGTGCGGGCCAGGTGCTTGGGGTAGCGCAGGGCCGGGCGATCGATCGAGGCGATCGCGCCGAGGCCGCGCAGATCCAGCGGCGAGGGGAGCGAGAAGACCTCGTCCTCCTCCACGCCCAGCTCGCGCACCAGCAGCTGGTAGACCGACGAGGAGATGTCGTCGGCGATCTCGAGGCGGACCGGCGGGCCAAAGCGGCGGCGCAGCAGCTCTTTCTCGAGCGCCTGCAGGAGGTTCTCGGCGTCGTCCTCCTCGACCTCGAGGTCCTCGTTGCGGGTCACGCGGAAGGTGTGGTGCTCCACGACCTCCATGCCGGGGAAGAGCAGGTCGAGGTGCTCGGCGATGACATCCTCGAGCGAGATGAAGCGGGCCGGGCTCTCGGCGCTGTGGCCGGCGCGCGGGCCATCCACGGACACGAGGCGCGGGAGCACGTCCGGCACCTTGACCCTCGCGAAGAGCTGCTTGCCCGTGAGCGGATTGCGCACCAGGACGGCGAGGTTGAGGGAGAGGCCCGAGATGTACGGGAAGGGGTGCGCGGGGTCCACGGCGAGCGGGGTCAGGATCGGGAAGACCTGATCGCGGAACCACGTGTGCAGGCGCTCCTGCGTGGCGGGATCCAGCTGATCCCAGCGCAGCAGCGAGATGTTTTCCTCGGCCAGCCGCGGGCGCACCAGCTCGGAGAAGGCGGCGGCGTGGCGGACCTGGAGCTCGTGGGCGCGGTTCAGGATCTGCTCGAGCTGATCGAGCGGGTTGACGCCGGCGGCGCTTGGCACGGCGATCCCGGCGGCGATGCGGCGCTTGAGGCCCGCCACGCGGACCATGAAGAACTCGTCGAGATTTGACGCAAAGATGGAGAGGAAGTTGACGCGCTCGAGCAGGTACAGCTCGGGATCCTCGGCCAGCTCGAGGACGCGCGCGTTGAAGTCGAGCCAGCTCATCTCCCGATCGAGGAAGCGATCGAGGGAGAAGCCGCCCTCCGGCTCGGCCGCTGGCGCGAACTCGGGGAGTTCGATGCGGTCGACGGTGGCCTTGGACAGGGTGACGTCGCGGTCGCCATAGTCTGGCGACGACGGGGTCTGGGTGGCTTCCACGTGGCCTCTCCTTGAGGTGGTGCGTCTGGCGCGGTTCGTGATGAAAGCATCGCTGACCACGTCGTCGGCTGTGCTGTCTCTCACCTTAGTCACAAGGGCCGCCGGCCCGCTGAACCTAGGGCTCGACGTCGGGGCGCGGCTTGGCGTACATGACGTCGCCGTCCCAGCGTTCAAAGCCGAGCGAACGGTACAGGCGCACGGCGGCTTCGTTGTCGGCGTCGACATAGAGCATGACGGAGCCGAGTCCCGCGTCGGCCAGGTGGCGCAGGCCCGCGAGGGTCAGGGCGCGGCCGAGCCCGCGCCCCTGGGCATCGGGGGAGATCCCGACGACGTAGACCTCGCCGACGGCGGGGTGCTGGGTGCCGCGGGCATCCGTGGAGGCCGGGTGCACCTTGGTCCAGTGGAAGCCGAGCAGCGAACCGTCAGCGTCCTCGGCGAGCAGGAAGCCGGCCGGGTCGAACCACGGTGAGCGCTCGCGCTCGCGCAGGTCGGCAAGGGTGAGCGCCCCCTGCTCGGGGTGGTGGGAGAACGCGGCGGCGTTGAGCGCGAGCCACGCCTCCTCGTCGGTGCCGGGGACAAACGAACGCAAGCGCACGCCGTCGGGCAGCGAGGGCTGCGCCCACTCGGCGCTCTTGGCGCGCATCCGCCACAGTTGGCGGGCCGGCGCGTAGCCGTGGCGGGCGGCGAGGCTCGCCGCGGCCCCGGAGTCGCCGTGCGACCACGCCGTGAGCTCCTCTGCCTCCGCCTCGCTCGCGTCGGCGACGGCCGCCGCCAGCTCGCCCCCGACCCCGTGCCCACGATCCTCGGGACGCACCACGAGCTCGAGGACGGCGGGCTGCCCGGGGCCCCGGGTGATGATGGCGGCGCCGATGATCTCGTCGTCGTCGTGCTCGGGGCCGGCGCTCAGGAGCGCAAGGTGACCCGAAATGGCGGCGGCGTCGTCGCCGCTGCGCAGGGCGGACCAGGTCTGGTCGTTGAAGGGCGGATTCCCGTCCGCCTCTTCGGCCGCGGCCGCCAGCTGGCCGAGGGCCGAGATGGTGGCGGCGGTGGGGCGGCCGCTGAAGCGACGCAGGTTCCACTCGGGGCGGGGATCGGTGCTCATGCCACCACGGTAGACGGGCCGGTGCCGCTGGGCGAGAGCGCGCCGCCCGGCGGGGCGAGTTCAGGCGCCTGCGGTGCCCTCGCCGTCGGCGCTGAAGCGGTAGCCGACGTTACGCACCGTGCCGATGAGCTGCTCGTGATCCGGGCCGAGCTTGGCGCGCAGCCGCCGCACGTGCACGTCCACGGTGCGTGTGCCGCCGAAGTAGTCGTAGCCCCACACCTCCTGCAGGAGGATCTCGCGCGTGAAGACGCGGCCGGGATGCGCCGCGAGGTGCTTGAGCAGCTCGAACTCCTTGAAGGTGAGGTTGAGCGGGCGGCCCGCCACCTTGGCCGTGTAGGAGTCCTCGTCGATGACGACGCCGTGCACCTTGATGCGGGCCGGGGCCGGCTCGGGCTCGGCGCTGCGGCGGGCCGCGAGGCGCAGGCGGGCCTCGACCTCGGCGGGGCCCGCGGTAGCCAGGATGACGTCGTCGGCGCCCCACGCCGGGCCGACGACGGCCATGCCGCCCTCGGTCAGGGCGAGCAGGACGGGGGTGCTCAGGCGCAGGGCCCTCGCCGACTGGCAGAGAGCGCGGGCGCCGACCAGGTCGCTGCGGGCGTCCACGAGCAAGACGTCGGCCTGCGTGCCGCGCACGAGCGAGGCGTTCTCGGCCGGGGCGGCCACCACCTCGTGTCCCAACAGCTGCAGGGAGGGCAACACGAAGTCCGGGTCGGATGAAGCCGTCAACAGCAGGACCTGGGCCACCTGTCGCCTCCTTAGAGAATGGGTGTTCTTCCGCCGCGAGAACCGGTGTGTCTGGGGTATCTCAGGCGCTGGTCAGTCTACGCACGCCCATGTGACGGGCATGTTGCGTGCGCAACATGCGTCGACGGTCGCCCCACGTGCGACGCGCTGCGCGGCGCTCGGGCAGGCCCAGAGGCCGGGGCATACGGCAGGATGAGGGGGTGCGTATCCCGAGCCTGCTCCTGACCATCGTGGCCGCCGCGGCCGTGCTGCTCGTGCCGACGGTGGTTCCGGCGGGCGCCGCCACCCCGGCGGCCGCCCTTGTCCTGGGACTCCTCGTGGGTGCCGTCGCCGGCGTCTGGCCTCGCGTCACGGGCCTGCGCCCTGCCCTCGCCTCCTCGGCCGTGCTGGCGCTGAGCGGCGGCGCCGCCCTGGCGACCTCGCTCGCCCTGCCGATCGACGCCGCGCTTGCCTGGTGGCCTGCGTGCCTCGCCGTTGGCCTGCTCCTGATGTTTGTGGTCCAGCTGCTGCGCGGTCACGAGGCCCAAGGAAAGGTCGGGGCGCTCTCCGCCGGGGCGGCGGGGCTGCTCGTCGTGGTGTCCGCGGCGGTCTGGTGGGTGTGGCTGCGCCAGGCCGGGGAGCTCGGCTCCCTCCCGAGCGGCGCGCTCTGGGCCGCCGGCGGGAGCATCGTGGCCCTTGGCCTCCTGGCCGTTGCCCTCCTGCGGTCGGTGATCAGCGGCTGGGGCGCCGAACAGGCGGACGAAACCGGCGACACGCTGCGGCTCGGACGCCTCGCGTGGGTGCTCGCCGGGCTGGCGTGCGTCCTGGCCGCGGGGCTGCCGGCCGCGCTCCTCGCGCAACTCGTGGCGTAGGGCCGCGACGCCGACACCGAGACGACGCTTCGAGCGGCTAGTATGGGCCGCATGCATGGTGAATACATGGGTCTCGAAATCTTCTTCTACTGCCTGCTGGGCGTCGCTGGCCTGGCCATGGCCGGCTTTGCCGGTCTGGTGATCGCAAAGCTGTTCAAGGGCCAGAAGTAGGTCCTGCGCCGTGCCGATGGAACTTCCCGTCGACCTGACGCCGGAACTCGTGCCCCTCTCCTGGCTGCTCGGCAGCTGGGAGGGCTACGGCATGCTCGGCGAGGGTGAGGATGGAGATCAGCACATCTTCCAGCGCGCCACCTTCACGGACACCGGCCTGCCGGTCGTGGAGTACCGCGCCGAGACGTGGCTGGCCGATCCGGACGGCACGGTCATCCGCCCCATCAGCGTCGAAAACGGCTTCTGGCAGCTTCACCGCCCCCTCACGGAGGCGGACGGCGGCCCCGGCCTCATCCCCGGCGATGTGGTGCCGGCGTTGCGCAACGCTGATGCCGTCGAGGAACTGCGCAACGACGCTGACGGCTTCGATCTGCAGGTGAGCATCTCCCACCCGCGCGGCGTCTCCGAGCTGTACCTGGGGCACATCAAGGGCCCGCAGATCACGCTCGCCACCGACTACGTGCTGCGCGGCGAGCACTCTCGCGACTACGCCTCCGCGACCCGCCTCTTCGGCCTCGTCGGCGGCGATCTGCGCTGGCGCTGGGACGTCTCCACGGGGGACGGCCTGAAGGCCCACGCCTCCGCCGCGCTCAAGCGCCTTCCCGAGCGCAAGGGCCGCCACCACGGCGGCGACGCCGCGCCCTCCCTTGAGGGTGCGGACACCACGGCCACCGAGCCGCAGACGGACGAGCAGGACCAGGGTCCCGCCGCCTCCTGAACCTCCTTGAAGGAGCACAGCATGACCGAGGGCCTCGAGCCCCACGAGCAGGCCGCCGCGGACGAACCGACGGCGGCTTTGCCGTCCCCGGAACGCTCACCCCTGCTCGAGCTCCCCGGCGCCATCGAGGCCGTCGGAACGGGCGTGGCTGACCACTACGGTTCCCCGCTCATCGAGGGCCGCGAGCTGGACGCTGGCCGTGCCTTCGTTGACCTCTCGCACTGGGGCGTGGTGACGGTCACCGGACCCGATCGCCGCTCGTGGTTGCACTCCCTCACCTCCCAGGCCCTCGACCGCCTCGCACCCGGGGCACCGGCGCGCACGCTGTTCCTCGACCTGCAGGGCCGCATCGAGTTCGACGCCCGCGTCATCGACGACGGCGAGAGCACCTTCCTGCTCGTGGAGCCGGGCCTGGCCGAGCCCCTGCGCGACTGGCTCGACAAGATGCGCTTCATGCTGCGCGTCGAGGTCGCCGACGCGAGCGGGGAGTGGGCCGTTGTGGGCTCCAACGCCGCACTGCCCGTTGAGGTTGAAGGCGCCGGCCCGCGCTGGGTCGACCCGTGGCCGGACGTCCAGGCCGGCGGCTACCCGTACGCCCTCTTCGAGGGGCACCCCGGCTCCGAGAACGACTGGCGCCTCGACCTGATCCCGCGTGCAGCGCTCGGCGAGGTGGCGACGCTGCTCCTGGCCGCCGGCTGGCGAGCCGCCGGCCTCATGGCCGCCGAGCAGCTGCGCATCGCTGCCTGGGAACCGAGCCAGGCGGCCGAGGTCGACTCGCGCAGCATCCCCCACGAGCTCGATCTGCTCCGCACCGCCGTGCACCTGGCCAAGGGCTGCTACAAGGGCCAGGAGACCGTGGCCCGCACCCATAACCTGGGGCACCCGCCGCGGCGCCTCGTGTTCCTCGACCTGGACGGCATGGAGCACACCGTGCCTGCCGCCGGCGCCGAGGTGCAGCTCGAGGGTCGCAAGGTCGGCACCATCACCTCCTCGGCGCTGCACCACGAGGCCGGCCCCATCGCGCTCGCGATCATCCGCCGCAACACGGACCCAGCGGCGCTCTTGACGGTCGTGGACGGCGAGACGCGGTACGCGGCGGCGCAGACCACCATCGTGGCGCCGGACGCCGGCAGCGTCGTGGGACGCCCGGAGGGCATCCGGCGGCTCTGAGCCGGCGAGGCCGCCCAGGCGGCCAAGAGCAAGTGAACGACGGCGTGGGGCGGCGAGACTCAGCCGAAGAGGATGGCCGCCTCGTCGTAGCGGTGCTGCGGCACGGTCTTGAGCGACTGCAGGGCCGCCTCGAGCGGGACGCGCTCGATGTCGGTCCCCTTGAGCGCGACCATGCGGCCCCACTCGCCGTCTGCCACGAGGTCCGCGGCGCCCATGCCCATGCGCGTGGCGAGCACGCGGTCGAAGGCCGTGGGCGTTCCGCCGCGCTGGATGTGGCCAAGCGTCGTGGCGCGGGTCTCGATGCCCGTCATCTCCTCGATGATGGGGGCCAGGCGGTCGCCGATGCCGCCCAAGCGCGGGCGGCCGTGACGGTCGAGGCCGAGCGGCGTGTGCACCTCGTCGGCGTCCTCCGGCACAAAGCCCTCGGCGACGACCACGAGCGGCGCGCGGCCGCGGTCCTCCGCATCGCCCACCCACTCCGCGATCTGGGCCATGGAGACCTTCTGCTCGGGGATGAGGACGGCGTGCGCGCCGGCGGCCATGCCGGTGTGCAGGGCAATCCAGCCGGCGTGGCGGCCCATGACCTCGGCGACCATGCAGCGGTGATGGGACTCGCCAGTGGTGCGCAGGCGGTCGATGGCCTCCGTGCCGATCTGCACGGCGGTGTCGAAGCCAAAGGTGTAGTCGGTGCCGCCCAGGTCGTTGTCGATGGTCTTGGGCACGCCGACGATCGGCAGGCCCTCGTCGGCCAGGCGCTTGGCGCCGGCCAGGGTGCCCTCGCCGCCGATCGCGACGAGCGCGTCGAGGCCGTGGCGCTCGAGCGCGGCGGCCACGCCGGCGGCCCCGCCGCCCTCGGCGTTGTAGGGGTGGGTGCGGCTCGTGCCCAGAATGGTGCCGCCCTGCTTGGCGATGCCGCGAACCACGTGGCGGCTCAGGTCCACCGTGAGATCCTCGAGGACGCCCTTCCATCCATCGAGGAAGCCCACGTATTCCTGATCGTGGGACTTGATTCCGTTAAGGACGGCGCCGCGGATGACTGCGTTGAGTCCCGGGCAATCGCCGCCGCTGGTCATGATGCCAACGCGCATGGCTAATGGCTCCTGTGTCGTGCGAAAACGTGCAGGGCACGACGTCGGGCCCAGGGGGTTTGTTCAGTGTATCGCGGCTCACAGCCGCCCGGCCCCTGTGTTGCGACGCTGAGAGCGCCGGGTCAGCGCCCGCGGAAGGAACGCACGATGCGCTGCAGGGGAAGGGAGTTATCGACCCACGGCACGATGAGCCAGAGCACGAGGTACGCGCCGATGCCGAGCACCGGCAGCAGGAACGAGACGAGCGTGATGAGCCGGACGAGGTTGGCGTCCCAGCCAAAGCGCTCGGCGAGGCCGGCGCAGATGCCTCCCACCCAGCGGCGGGGGCCGCGGCGGAACGGGATGGCGCGCAGGGTGCGGTAGACGGTCTCCACGTGACTCCTTGGAGGAGGTGGCGCGCGGCCTCGGAGGCGGCCGGACGCGGTGTGCTTCAAGCATGCACGAGGGGCGGGCCAGGCCCGCGGCGTTTCGCCGCGGGCGTGACCCGCCCCTCGTGGTTCAGCCGGCCGGGCGTTGCCCGGGGCCGGTGATCAGGAAAGCAGCTGGCGGATGCGCTCCACGCCCTCGGCCAGGTCCTCGTCGCCCAGGGCGTAGGACAGGCGCAGGTAGCCGGAGGGGCCGAAGGCCTCGCCCGGCACCACCGCCACCTCTGCGCGCTCGAGGATGAAGTCGGCAAGCTCGGCGGAGGTCTGCGGCGTCACGCCGGCGTACTCCTTGCCCAGGGCGCCGCGCACGTCGACGTAGGCGTAGAACGCGCCCTTGGGGGTGGGGCATTCGAAGCCGGGGACCGCGTTGAGGCCGGCCACCATGGCCTTGCGGCGGCGATCGAAGGCCACCTTCATCTCGTCCACGGCGTCCAGCGGGCCGGCCACCGCGGCCAGCGCCGCCATCTGCGCCACGTTCGACACGTTGCCGGTGGAGTGGGACTGCAGGTTGGAGGCCGCCTTGATGACGTCGACCGGGGCGATCATCCATCCGACGCGCCAACCGGTCATGGCGTAGGTCTTGGCGACACCGTTGAGAATGACCACCTTCTCGAGGCCGGGGGTGGCCGCAGCGATGGAGGTGAAGACCGCCTCGTCGTAGGTCAGGTGCTCGTAGATCTCGTCGGTGATGACCCAGAGGTCGTGCTCCAGGGCCCAGGCGCCGATGGCCGCGGTCTCCTCGGGCGTGTAGACGGCGCCCGTCGGGTTGGACGGGGAGACGAAGAGGAGCGCCTTGGTGTTCTCGGTGCGCGCCGCCTCGAGCTGCTCGAGGGTCACCTTGTAGCCCTGCTCCGGGCCGGCGAAGACCTCGACCGTGGTGCCGCCGGCCAGCGCGATCGCCTCGGGGTACGTGGTCCAGTAGGGGGCAGGAACGATGACCTCGTCGCCGGCGTCGATGAGCGTCTGGAACGCGTTGTAGACGGCCTGCTTGCCGCCGTTGGTCACGAGGACCTGATCCACCGTGACGTCGATGCCGGAGTCGCGCTTGGTCTTGGCCACGATGGCCTCGCGCAGGGCCGGCTGGCCGTTGGTGGGGGAGTAGCGGTGGAAGCGCGGGTCGCGGGCGGCCTCGACGGCCGCCAAGATGACGTAGTCGGGTGACGGGAAGTCGGGCTCACCCGCGCCGAACCCAATCACGGGGCGGCCGGCGGCCTTGAGGGCCTTGGCCTTCGAGTCCACGGCGAGGGTCGCCGAAGGGGCGATGGCGGCGATGCGGGAGGAGATGCGTGACATGGACGTCGTCAGATCCTTCTTGGGTTCTGTTGGGGCGCTTCTGGAGGGCGACGCGCTCGCGCGCGAAGCCCGCACGTCCAATCCTAGGCACGTGCGCCAGCGCGGGCACGGCGGGGTCGCGATTGAGACGCAAGAACTCGGCCGACACGGGTGGGGTGGAGGCCCGGTTCGACGCGGGGCGCCTTCAGCATGTAGACTCTTCACTCGTGTCGACCGGTTGCCCCCAGGGGCTCGGCAGACAGCAAAGGGTAGTGGCGCAATTGGTAGCGCAGCGGTCTCCAAAACCGCAGGTTGCAGGTTCGAGTCCTGTCTGCCCTGCTATCGGGAGCAACATCTCGAAACGAAGAACGGCGTGGATCACCAAGGCTCATAAGAGCAGGTGACCGCGCCGCTTCGACATGACGGACACGGAGGGGCGCAGGTGACCGACACCACGGTGAAGGGCTCCGGAGCGAGCAAGAAGAAGCGCGGCTTCTTCAGTTCCATCGGCCTGTTCCTGGCCCAGGTGGTCCAGGAACTCAAGAAGGTCGTCTCGCCGACCCGCCGCGAGCTGGTGAACTACTGGCTCGTGGTGCTGGCCTTCGTGGTCATCGTCATGATCGTCGTCGGCCTGCTGGACACTCTGTTCGGCCAGCTGTCGATGTGGACCTTCACCCGGCCTGCAGAGCAGTAGTTCGGACCGGTACGGCCCGAGCTCGCTCGGGCCGGCGGTCCCCACACACTCTGAAGTACCGATCACGAAAGCAGGAAGTTCGCGTGTCCGAGCAGGAACTCGAAGCCCAGAACATCGAGGAGTCGCTCGAGAGCACCCTCGAGGTGCCCGCGGAGTCCGACGCCGAGCCGGCGGCGGACGCTTTTGTCGTCTCCGAGGGTGAGGACGCCGAGGTCGAGGAGACCGAGTCCGACGAGGACCCGAACGCCGCGATCCTGGCCGAGTTCCGCACCAAGCTGCGCCGCCTGCCCGGTGATTGGTACGTCATCCACTCCTACGCGGGTTACGAGAACCGCGTGAAGGTGAACCTGGAGACGCGCATCCAGACGCTCAACATGGAGGATTTCATCTACGAAATCCAGGTCCCCATGGAAGACGTCGTGGAGATCAAGAACACGACCCGCAAGACCGTCCGTCGCGTGCGCATTCCCGGCTACGTGCTGGTGCGCATGGAGCTCACGGATGAGTCGTGGGGCGTCGTGCGCCACACGCCGGGTGTCACCGGCTTCGTCGGCAACGCCCACGATCCGGTGCCGCTGAGCCTTGACGAGGTCTACTCCATGCTGGAGCACACCATCGTCCCGGCCGCCGAGGCGGAGAAGTCCGGCAAGGAAGCCAAGGTCCCGGTCACCGACGTGAAGGTCGACTTCGAGGTCGGCGAGTCCGTCATCGTCAACGACGGCCCGTTCGAGACGCTGCCCGCGACCATCTCCGAGATCAAGCTCGAGGCCCGCCAGCTCGTGGTGCTCGTCTCGATCTTCGAGCGCGAGACGCCGGTCACGCTCTCGTTCGCGCAGGTCACCAAGATCTCGTAATTTCAGTCTTCGCCCCTCATGACCCGCTTTGTTGTGGGGGCGCGATTCAGGCCGCCGCGCCACGGCGGCCACACTCCCGGTCCACGCTCCTGTGGGTGGGGAAGAAGCAAGAAGGGAAGGACCATTCATGGCCCCCAAGAAGAAGGTCTCCGGCCTCATCAAGCTGCAGATCCAGGCAGGCGCCGCTAACCCGGCCCCGCCGATCGGCCCCGCGCTCGGCCAGCACGGCGTCAACATCATGGAGTTCTGCAAGGCCTACAACGCTGCGACCGAGTCGCAGCGCGGCAACGTCATCCCGGTGGAGATCACCGTGTACGAGGATCGCTCGTTCACGTTCATCACCAAGACGCCGCCGGCCGCCGAGCTCATCAAGAAGGCCGCTGGCGTCCCCAAGGGCTCCGGCGTCCCGCACACGCAGAAGGTCGGCTCGCTGACCCAGGCGCAGGTTGAGGAGATCGCCACCACCAAGATGGAGGATCTCAACGCCAACGATCTGGCCGCCGCCTCCAAGATCATCGCCGGTACCGCCCGCTCCATGGGCATCACCGTCCAGGGCTGAGAGTCCTGAATCGGTTTCCCCAAGCCTTGGGGGAGCCACTACTCGTCAGGCGCACCGCGCCAGACGGTGGAAGGGTCGCGCGACCCGCATGACCACGACTGCATAAGGAGACAAACGCAGATGGCAAAGCGCAGCAAAGCATACGAGGCAGCCGCCGCCAAGATCGAGGCCGGCAAGCTGTACGCCCCGGCCGAGGCGATCGCCCTCGCCCGCGAGACCGGTTCGGCCAAGACCGACTCGACCATCGAGGTGGCCTTCCGCCTCGGCGTCGATCCCCGTAAGGCCGACCAGATGGTCCGCGGCACGGTGAACCTGCCCAACGGCACCGGCAAGACCGCCCGCGTGGTCGTCTTCGCCAACGGTGACAAGGCCGAGGCCGCCCGCGAGGCCGGCGCCGACTTCGTCGGTTCGGACGAGCTCATCGAGAAGATCCAGGGTGGCTGGACCGACTTCGACGCCGCCGTTGCGACGCCGGACCTCATGGGCAAGGTGGGTCGCCTGGGTAAGATCCTGGGCCCCCGTAACCTGATGCCGAACCCGAAGACCGGCACGGTGACCATGGACGTCGCCAAGGCCGTCAACGACATCAAGGGTGGCAAGATCGACTTCCGCGTCGACAAGCACTCGAACCTTCACTTCATCATCGGCAAGGCCTCCTTCACGGCCGAGGCCCTGGTGCAGAACTACGCCGCCGCGCTGGACGAGGTGCTTCGCCTGAAGCCGTCGGCCTCGAAGGGTCGTTACATCCAGAAGGCCACGCTGGCCACCACCTTCGGTCCGGGCATCGCCCTGGATCCGAACGTGACCCGCGTGATCTCCGCCTGAGATTCCAGCTCCTCGTGAGCTCATGAAGGCCCCGGTGCTTGCACCGGGGCCTTCATGTTTCCTCGGCAGCTGGTGCGGGGAGGCCCGGCGCACGCCCCCTCGACTACTGTCCCGGCGACAGAGGTTCGGACCCCGGGAGTTTCGCAAAGGATTAGCCAAAGAATCCGAATTTCAGTAGTTGCCCTGCCGCTTTCGCCTGCTATGCTGATCTCGAACGTGGTGCCAGGTTGCATGACAGGGCGACCAGCACCGCGCGGCTTCACCGGATGCCCCCAAGACCCGGTGGAGCCACCGCCGCCGGGCGGTCCCCCCAAGGGCCGGTGGCCAGAGGCCCCCTTCCACCCCCCAATAGGAAGGGG
>JALAHE010000069.1 GCA_022712075.1 Galactobacter sp. | reverse complement strand
CTTGTGGAGTGGGCAGGAGTGGGCAGGAGGGGTCTATGAGGAATCGCGCGGAGAGGGCAGGAGGGCTCGATGAGGAATCGCGCGGAGAGGGCAGGAGGGCTCGATTAGGAATCTTGCGGAGAGGCCTGTAGGCTTAATCTCGCTCCGAAAGCGGCTCCCACGGCCGTGCTAGGTGCAGCTACTCTGCGCGAGTGGCGGAATTGGTAGACGCGCTGGCTTCAGGTGCCAGTGTTCGTAAGGACGTGGGGGTTCAAGTCCCCCCTCGCGCACAAAGAAAAGACCCGGTCCCTTGGACCGGGTCTTTTGTTTCCCCGGCGGCTGATCCGCCTCCTCGCGACGGCCAGCTAGGGGCACCCAGGAGCGGAAGTGTCTTTCTGTCGTCCTTGGATGGCTTGCGGGAGAACAGTAGAGTCCGCGCTGTCTGGCCCCCGCCCTGTCACCCAAGGAGCCAGCATGCGTCGTCGTGCCGCCGCCCTTGCCGCCGCCCTGAGCGCGGTGCTTCTCCTGGGCCCCGTCGCCACCGCCGTGGCGTCGCCGGCCCCCGCCGCCGCTGTGCTGCGGACCGCCGTTACGCCGGATCCGGTGTGGAAGCCCATCGCCCGCAGCTACCTGAGCACCGTCACCTCCGGCGTGCAGTCCGCCCGCATCAAGGCGGGCGCCAAGCTGCTCGTGAAGGACGTCGCCGGTAACGCGGCCCTCATGCGCGCCTACTCCCAGAAGGACACTGCCTAACTGGCCAAGCAGCCGGCCTCCTTCAGGACCGCGGTGACCCTCAAGAAGCGCACCACGGCCGAGGCCAAGGCCCTCGCCCTCTCGACGATCGCGGCCATGAAGGCCTCCGGTGCCCTGAAGAAGTTCACGTCGAAGAAGCTCTCCAAGCTCTCGCTCGTGGTCTACACGCGCTTCGACTCGGCCGGGAAGCCCGTCGCCCTGACGCTCTGGATGAGCGCCCGCTAGCCCACTCCGCCCGGCGCCGGCGGGGCCCCTGCCCCGCCGGCACCTGGGTCGCAGTGGGCCCTGCTGTATCGTCGCGAGCGAAGGGCGAGCGCCCGGCCCGTGCCCGTCGCGAGCGGCCGGGGCCGCGCCGAGGGCTAAGCGGGAGCAACGTGGAGAACAACAAGGCCGAGGGCATCGTCGACACCTATGTGTCCCTGCTCGTCGAGGCCGGCGTGCGCACGGCAACGATCGACGCCGTGGCCAAGGCCTGCGGGCTCTCCAAGGCCGGCCTGCTTCACTACTTCCGCTCGCGGGCCGAGCTCGACGACGCCCTCGTGTCCCGCCTGCGTACCCTCCTGAGCGAGGACCTCGGGCTCATGCGCGCGGCCGAGGGCGGGCCCGTGCGTTACTACCTGACCTCCTCCCTCGACACCGAGGCACCGCTCGAGCGCGCCGTCGTGGCGGCCTCCCGCCTGGCTCAGGCCGGGAATGTCGACGCCCGTGCGGCCCTCGGCGAGGCCCGCGCTGCGTGGATGGAGGTGCTTGAGGATTTCCTCGGCAATCCGGTGCTGGCGCGCCTCGCGCTGCTCGCGGGCGACGGCGCGAGCCATCACGCCGATCTCGCCGAGCCCGGGGAGGAGCCCTTCCTCAGCACCCAAGACATCGAGCACTTCGCGCGCATCATCGAGCGCTGAGCGTTGAGCGCCAGGGCAGCGTTCGCGTTGCCCGACGGCGCGCGTTGGCTTCCTGCCCGGGCTCACCTCCGGCGCAGCGCCAGGTCGCCGACGGCGGGGAACAGGCGCACCGCCAGGGCGGCGAGGCGCGAGTCGGCGCCGGGCACGATGAGCCGCGGCGAGCGGGGGAGGGCGCGCAGCAGGGCCGCAGCCACGTCCTCGGCCGACAGGGTCTTGACCTTCTCCTCGCTCGCTAGGACCTTGGCCGGCTTGTCCCGGTTCTCCTCGGCGAACCCTGGTGTGCGCGTGTTGGGCGGGCAGAGCACGCTCACGCGGATCCCTTCGCGGTGGACCTCGCGCCGCAGGGCGTCCGCGAAGCCGATCAGGCCGAACTTGGCGGCCGAGTACGCCGTGTAGCCGGGCACGGCCACGAGCCCGGCGAGGGAGCTGGGCAGGATCAGGCGCCCGCCGCCGGCCGCGCGCAGCGCCGGCAGGAGCGCCCGCGCCACGTTCATGGAGCCGAGCAGGTTGACCGCGATCATGTCCTCGGCCGCGCCCTCGACCTCCTCGCCCAGCCAGGCTGCGCGGACGTACCCCGCCGTGACGAGGACGAGTTGCGGGGTGCCGTGCAGTGCCACGGCCTCGCCGAGCGCGCGCTCGGTGCCCGCCCGGTCCCGGATGTCCAGGGCGTGGGCGGCGTGGCCGGCGGGGCCCGCGGGGCCCGCCGGCGCGGGGGAGAGCGAGGCGAGCGCCGCCGCGAGCTTGGCCTCTGAGCGGCCGAAGAGCACCACCCGCGTGCCGCGCCCGGCCAAGGCCTCGGCCGTGGCCAGGCCGATCCCCTCGCTCCCGCCGACGAGGAAGGTGAGGCGGGGCGTGGAGGGCGGGCGCTGGGGCATG
>JALAHE010000068.1 GCA_022712075.1 Galactobacter sp. | reverse complement strand
GCTTCCTTGATGAGCACGCTCAGCACCGGATTGCGCTTGTGCGGCATGGCCGAGGAACCGCCCTTGCCGGGGGCCCGCGGCTCCGCGAGCTCCGCGATCTCGGGGCGGGCCAGGATGAGGACGTCGGCGGCGAGCTTGCCGCACGCGGCGATCGCCTCGGCCAGCGCGGCCGCCGCCCGCGTCAACGGCGAGCGGCGGGTGTGCCAGGCAGTTGGCGGGACGACCAGCCCGAGGCGTCGCGCCAGCTCGGCCACGAGCGAGCGTGCGGTGGCCTCGGGGTCCGCGTCCCCGCGGGCGCGCAGGGAGTCCACCAGGGAGGCGAGCGTTCCGGCGGCGCCGCCCCACTGCAGCGGCAGGGAGGCGAGGGCCTCTTCCAAGCCGTCCGCCGCGTCGTCGAGCGCCAGCATCCACCGCGCCAAGCGGTGCCCCACAGTGATCGGCAGGGCGTGCTGGCTCAGCGACCGGGCGATGCAGACGTCGTCGCGGTGGCGTTGTGCGAGGCCCGCGAGGGCCTCGGCCGCGGCCCGCAGGTCCGTCAACGCGTCCTCGCCCGCCGCGCGGGTGAACAGCACGAGGGCCGTGTCGATGACGTCCTGGCTCGTGGCGCCGCGGTGCAGGGCCTGGACCGGCCCGCCGCCCGCCGCCGCGAGCCGAGCGCGGAAGTCGGAGAGGAGGGGGATGAGGACGTTGGCGCCGTCGGCGCCGCGCGCCGCGAGCTGCTCCAGGTCCGGCCGCCACTCCTCGATCACGGCGGCGGCGCGCTGGGTGTCTCCGTCGGTGGCCAGGCCGGCCTCGACCTGGGACGCGATCCATTCCCTTTCGACGACCAGGAGCGCGCGGACGAGCGAGGCGTCCCCCGTGAGGATTGCGGCGCCGGTTGACGCCCATCCGGGGGAGAGGAGGCCCAGCTCGGCGGCGGAGAACGGTGAGGAGTCCATGATCGGGAGCCTAGCCGCGGCTCACTCACCGCCCCGGGGATAGGCGAGGAACACCGTCTCGTCCTCGCCCTGGAGGCGCACGTCGAAGCGCAGCGAGCCATCAGCCTCGCGCCGCGCGATGAGGGTTCGACGGCGCTCCTCTGGCAGGGAGGCCAGGAGCGGGTCGGCGGCGAGGGCCGCCTCGTCCTCCGGCAGGTAGACGCGCGTGAAGAGGCGATTGAGCAGTCCGCGCGCGAACACCACAAGCTGGATGAAGGCGGCCTTGCCCGCCTCCGTGGGGCCCGGGTTCACGGTGGTGAAGGCGAAGGCCCCCGCGTTGTCCACGGCCGCCCGGCCCCAGCCGGTGAAGGTGTAGCCGTCGCGCAGCAGCGAGCCGGGCGCGGAGGCCACGGCGCCGCGCTCGTCCGCCTGCCAGATCTCCAGGAGCGAGTCGGGAACGGGGGCGCCGGCGCCGTCGTACACGGTGCCGTGCAGGCGTACGGCGCCCGGATGAGAGCGGTCAACGAGCGCCTCGCCGCCCGGGAAGGGCAGCGCGTAGCCGTAGAAGGGGCCGATCGTCTGCCCGGGCGTGGGGGTCAGCTTGAGCTCGGGTGCCTGGCTCATCAGTGATCCTCCTCCTCGTTCTCCATCCACGTGCGGTTGCTTCCCGTGAGCACGATGTCCCACCGGTAGCCGGTGCTCCACTCGTGGCTCGTGAGCTCGTGGTCGTAGCTGGCGACCAGGCGCTCGCGGGCCTTCAGGTCGGTGATCGACTGGTAGATGGGGTCGAGCGCAAAGAGCGGATCCCCGGGGAAGTACATCTGGGTGATCATCCGCTGCGTGAAGTCGGTGCCGAAGAGCGAGAAGTGGATGTGCGCCGGGCGCCACGCGTTGTGGTGGTTCTTCCACGGGTACGGGGCGGGCTTGATCGTGGTGAAGCGGTACTCGCCGTTCGGGCCCGTCAGGGCGCGGCCCACGCCCGTGAAGTTCGGGTCGATGGGCGCGGGGTGCTGGTCGCGCTTGTGCACGTAGCGGCCGGCTGCGTTGGCCTGCCAGACCTCAACGAGCTGTCCGGCCACGGGGCGCCCGTCGCCGTCGAGCACCCGGCCGGCCACCACGATCCGCTCGCCGATCGGCTCGCCGTGGTGCTGGATCGTCAGGTCGGCCTCGAGGGGGTGCACATCGCGCTCGCCGAAGGCGGGGGAGAAGAGCTCGATCGTCTCTGGATCGGCGTGGTGCAGGCTCTTGGTGGGGTGGCGAAGCAGCGAGGATCGGTACGGCGCAAAGTCGACGCGCGGCTGCGTCTCCCGCGCCCCGCCGGCCGCGACGGCGTCGGCGTAAGAGGCGTGCGCCGCCTGGATCTCTGAGCTGATGGTGGCTTGGGAATCGGCGGTCGCGGCGGGATCCAGCGCCGCGTTGTCCTGGCTCATGGGTTCTCCTTGGATGGGAGGGAAACGGGTAAGGGCGGGGCTCAGGCGTGCGGCCAGCCCGTGTAGGCCTCGGCGAGGTAGCGCCGGCCGTGCTCGGAGGAGATCACCGACTCCAGCTCGCCGAGCGTGCGCGCGTTCTCGAAGGGCGTCGCGTCCGTGCGCGTGTGCAGCATGGACGTCATCCAGTAGGAGAAATGCTGGGCCTTCCACACGCGCTTGAGCGCCGTGTCGGAGTAGGCGTCGAGGAGCGCCGTGGAGCCAGTGGAGTTCCACGACTCGATGGCTTCGAAGAGCACCTCGACGTCGGCGAGGGCCAGGTTCAGGCCCTTGGCGCCCGTGGGTGGGACGGTGTGCCCGGCGTCGCCGGCCAGGAAGAGGTTCCCGTGGCGCAGGGGCGTGCGAACGAAGGAGCGGAAGGGAAGCACGGTCCTCTCGAAGATGGGCCCGGTCTTGAGTTCCAGCCCGTCCGGCCCCGCCACGCGGGCCTGCAGCTCCTCCCAGATCCGCTCCTCGCCCCAGTCCTCGACGGAGGTCTCCGGCGGGCACTGGAAGTACATGCGTTGCACGGTCTCGGAGCGCTGGGAGATGAGGGCGAAGCCGCGCTCGGAGCGGGCGTAGATCAGCTCTGGCGAGCTCTTGGGCGCCTCGGTCAGGATGCCGAACCACGCAAACGGGTACTCCATCGTGTAGTTCGTGCGGGCCTCCTCGGGGCCCCAGCGGCGCGTGAAGGACCGCGAGCCGTCCGCACCGACCAGCAGCTCGGCGCGCACCTCGTGGCGCGCCCCGTCCCGGTCGGTGAAGGCGAAGCCGGGGCGCGTGCCCGTCACGTCGAAGAGCTCGTCGACGGTGGCCTCGTAGTGCACCTCGCCGCCGTCGCGCTCGCGGGCCAGGGAGAGGTCCAGGAAGACCTCGTTCTGCGCGTGCAGCGTG
>JALAHE010000067.1 GCA_022712075.1 Galactobacter sp. | reverse complement strand
CGCCAAGGGAGCCACGCCCACCCGCCGCCGTCGCCGCTCCCTCACCCCCTGGCTGCTGATCGTCCCCACGCTGGTGATCGTCATCGCCGCCATGGGTTACCCGATCTTCTGGCAGCTCAAGACCAGCTTCCAGAAGTACGGACTCAAGCAGCAGTTCAACCCCGATCTGCCGCCGGACTTCGTGGGCTTCGACAACTACGTCAAGGTCCTGACCAACCCCGACTTCCTCGCCGTCCTGGGTCGCTCGATCCTCTTCTGCTTCCTGGCCGCGTTCATCACGGTCATCCTCGGCTTCCTCCTGGCGCTGCTCATGAAGCGCGTCGGCAAGGCGGCCCGCCTCATCCTGCAGATCGCCCTCCTGCTCGCCTGGGCCATGCCCGTGGCCGCCTCGATGACCGTGTGGGTCTGGCTCGTCGACTGGCGCAACGGCGTTCTGAACTACCTGCTCGGCAAGCTCGGCCTCGATGTCGAGGGCCACAACTGGCTCGCCGACCCCACGACCTTCTTTGTCATCGCGCTCATCATCGTCATCTGGGCCGCTGTGCCCTTCGTGGCCCTGAGCATCTACGCCGGCCTTTCGCAGATCTCGGAAGAGGTTCTCGAGGCGGCGCAGATGGACGGCGCCACCGGCTGGCAGCGCACGCGCCACATCATCCTGCCGCTCATCGCCCCCGTGCTCTCCATCGTCCTGCTCCTGCAGATCGTGTGGGACCTGCGCGTCTTCACCCAGATCAAGTTCCTGCAGGACGCCGGCGGCGTCGCCAACGCCACGGACCTGCTCGGCACCTACATCTACAAGATGGGCGTTGGCTCGGCCGACTTCGGTTCCGCGGCCGCCGTCTCCGTCATCATGCTGCTGCTGACGATCGCCCTGTCCTGGTACTACGTCCGTTCGATCATGAAGGAAGAGGACTGACATGAGCGCCACGACTTCCGCTCGGCGTTCCGCCGACACCACTGCGGTGCGCAAGCCCAAGGTTTCAACGGGCCGCCGGGTCTCCGGCTGGCTCTGGACCCTCCTGGCCGTCGCTGTCGCCCTGTGCTGGATCTTCCCCGTCTACTGGATGGTGAACTCCTCGTTCCTCTCCACCGTGACGCTGCAGAAGTCCACCCCCACGTGGCTGCCCTTCGGCGGCAGCTGGGACAACTTCAAGAACGTCTTCGCCGACGGCACGTTCGTCAAGGCCCTGAGCATCTCGCTCGGCGTCACGCTGCTGACCGTGTTTGTCGCGATCATCGTGGCCTTCCTGGGAGCGCTCGCGATCTCGCGCTTCCGATTCAAGGGCCGCAAGTCCTTCATCCTGGCCATGCTGCTCATCCAGATGCTGCCCGCCGAGGGCATGTTCATCGCGCAGTTCAAGATGATGGCCTCGTGGGGCCTCGTCAACAACATCCTGGGCCTGACCCTGCTCTACGCCGCTGCCGTCATCCCCTTCACGCTCTGGATGCTGCGCGGCTTTGTGGCCGGCGTGCCCGCCGAGCTGGAGGAGGCAGCCATGGTGGACGGGCTCTCCCGCACGCAGGCCTTCCTGCGCATCACCTTCCCGCTACTGGCCCCCGGCCTCGTCGCCTCGGCCGTCTACGCGTTCCTGCAGGCCTGGAACGAGTTCACGATCGCCCTCGTGGTGATGCAGGACAACGACGTGCGCACCCTGCCGCTGTGGCTGCGCGGCCTGGTCCAGGCCTCCGCGACCCGCGAGACCGACTGGGGCCTGGTCATGGCCGGCTCCACCATGGTCGCCGTGCCCGTGATCATCTTCTTCATGATCGTGCAGTCCAAGATGTCCTCCGGGCTCGTGGGCGGGGCGGTGAAGGGCTGATGACGACTCCCACCGTTTCCCCCGAGGCGCTCGAGCGCCTCATCGCCGGCACGCTCATGCCGGGCTTCCAGGGCCTCACGGTCCCGGCCTGGATCGAAGACGCCCTCGATGGCGGCCTCGCGAGCGTGTGCCTCTACGGCGCCAACCTCGATACCCCCGAGCAGCTGGCGGCCCTCTCCGCGCGGCTGCGCGAGCTCTCCCCCACCGCCCTGCTCACGCTGGACGAGGAGGGCGGCGACGTGACCCGCCTGCACTACCTGACGGGCTCACCGCAGCCCGGCAACGCTGTGCTCGGCCGGCTCGACGGCGAGGCGCTCACCTCGGCCTCCGCCGCGCTCATCGCGGCGGAGCTCGCAGAGCTGGGCCTGAACTACGACCTCGCGCCGGACGCCGATGTGAACTCCTCCCCGCAGAACCCCGTGATCGGCTCGCGCAGCTTCGGCGCCGAGCCGGAGCTCGTGGCCCGCCACACCGTGGCCTGGGTCGAGGGCCTGCAGGGCGCCGGCGTCGCCGCGTGCGTCAAGCACTTCCCCGGCCACGGCGACACGACCGCCGACTCGCACCTCGCGATGCCGCGCATCGATGCCGACCGCGCCACCCTTGACGCGCGCGAGCTCGTCCCCTTCCGCGCCGCCATCGAGGCGGGCGTCGCGACGGTCATGACGAGCCACATCCTCGTGCCGGCGCTGGACCCGAACGGCCCCGCCACCTTCTCCCGCGCCATCCTCACGGAGCTGCTGCGCGGCGAGCTGGGCTTCGAGGGCGTCATCGTGACCGACGCCCTGGACATGAAGGGCGCGAGCGGCGAGGTCGGGATCCCCGAGGCAGCCGTCCTCGCGCTCATTGCCGGCGCGGACCTGCTCTGCCTCGGCTCCGAGACAAGCCCCGAGCTCTACCGCGAGGTCCTCGACGCCGCGGCAGCCGCCGTGGCCAACGGCCGCCTGAGCCTTGAGCGTCTCCAGGACGCCGCCGATCGCACGGCCCGCCTCGCCGCCGCGTACCCGGCCGCCGCCCCCGGCTCCGCCGGTTCCGTGCCCGGCCCCGAGCGCATCGCCGAGGCCTTCCGCCGCGGCGCCGCGGTCCCGGCCTGGCTCGCGAACCCGGCCCCCGTCGCCGTCGTGCAGCTCGAGAACGAGGCAAATATGGCCGTCGGTTTTGTGCCGTGGGGCGTCGGCGCGGCCGGCGTACCGCTGAGCACCCCCGCCGAGGTGACGCCCGGCGCGAAGGTCGCGATCGTGGCCCGCGGGCTCGACGCCGCCCACCCCGCGTGGGCCCTGGCCGCCGAGTTCGGGGGCGCCGGGCACCCGGTGCTCGTGATCGAGTGCGGCTGGCCGCGCGACGAGCGCGCCGACCTCGTGACCTTCGGTGCGTCCCGCGCCGTCGGCGAGGCCCTCGCCCTGGCCCTGCGGCTCCCCGTGCCGGCGCCTGCCGTCACCGCGGGGGGCGGTGGGAGCGCGGCATGAGGCTTGGCATCGACATCGGCGGTACCAAGACCGCCGTCGCCGCCGTCGCTCCCAACGGAGCAGTGCTCGCGCAGCGCTCGGCACCCTCGGGTCGAGGCCCCGCCGAGGTGACCCAAGTGGCGGCCCGGCTCGCCCGCGAGACCGG
>JALAHE010000066.1 GCA_022712075.1 Galactobacter sp. | reverse complement strand
TCTGCGTGGCGGCTCACGCCGGCCCCTGGCTTGCCGGTTCGTTAATCGACCTTTGGTTCATAAAAAGGTGGCTTGGGTTGGGCGACCCACCTCCGGTAACCCACGCCCCTTGAAGGGCCCCGTCTACTTCTCCGTGAGCTTGCCCCCGGAGATGTGCAGGCGGCGCTCCGCACGGCGTGCCACGGCCGAATCGTGCGTCACCATGACGATGGTCAGGCCCTCGCGCCACAGGGACTCGAAGAGGCCCATGATGTCGTCGCGCGTGGTCTCGTCGAGGTTGCCCGTCGGCTCGTCGGCGAGCAGCACCCGCGGCCGCTTGGCCAGCGCGCGGGCGATGGAGACGCGCTGCTGCTGGCCGCCGGAGAGCTCGCCCGGCAGGTGATCGCCGCGGTCGGCGAGGCCAACGGAGGCCAGGGCCTCGGCGGCGCGCTGCTTGCGTTCCTCTGGCTTCAGCCCGAGGGGCGCCAGGCCCATCTCCACGTTTTCCTGGGCGGAGAGCGTGGGGATCAGGTTGTAGTGCTGGAACACGAAGCCGAGCTGGTGGGCGCGGACATCGGCCAGCTTGCGGTCGCCCAGCTTGGAGATCTCCTGGCCGTCCAGGATGACCGTGCCGGAGCTCGGGCGGTCCAGCGCGCCGAGCATCTGCAGCAGCGTGGTCTTGCCGCCGCCGGTGCTGCCCTGGATGGCCACGAGCTGCCCGCGCGGGATCTCGAGCGTGACGCCTGCCAGGGCGTGAACGCTGCGGCCCTTCTGCTGGTAGGTCTTCTTGACGTCGGTGAGGGCGAACATGGGGCCCGCGGGCTGCGCGGCCGGCTGTGCCAGGTCCACCGTGGTGGTCTCAGTCATGTCTTGTCCTTAGAAAGTGTCGGTGCCGCGGCTCAGGCCACGGAGCGGAGGGCCTCGGCGGGGCGCAGGCGAGCTGCGCGCCAGCCGCCCAGCAGGCCGGCGAGCAGGCCGCCGACCACGGCGATACCCGCGGCGATGGCCATGACCATGGGGTTGAACGGCGCGTTGAGCACGATGTCGGCCGCCGTGGAGGCCGTGCTCGCGGCGCCCTGGCCGCCCGACTCACCGCCCATCGTCGTGCCGGAGCCACCGGGGCCGCCCTGGCCGCCCATGCCGCCGCCCGGGAAGCCCATCCCAGAGCCCGTGGACGCGGAGGCGGTGAGGGTCGGGCCCACCATGTTGATGATCCAGATGCCGAGGAGGCCAACGGCGATGCCGATGACGCCGCCGATGAGCGCCTGGACGAGGGACTCGCCGGCGACCTGCTTCACGATGGAGCCGTTGCGCCAGCCGATGGCCTTGAGCGTGCCGAATTCGCGCGTGCGGCGGGAGACGCCGGAGATGGTCAGCAGCACGGCGAGCAGGAACGCCACGCCGAGGACGGCGATGGAGAGCCAGGTGCCGAGCGAGGAGACCAGGTTGGAGGCGGTGGAGAGCGAACCGGAGACCGTGGAGGCCAGGTCCTCCTGCGAGTTGATCTCCTGGTCCGGCAGCGCCTCGGTGAGGGAGGTCTTCAGCGCGGAGATGTTGTTGGAGGAGGCGGCCTTCACGTAGACCGTGGAGATGGTGTCCTCGGAGCCGGAGAGCGTCTGGGCCAGGTCCAGCGGGATGAACACGTTGGAGGCCGTCTCACCCTCGGAACCTGTGGCCTTCACGAGGCCGACCACGGTGAAGTCCTTGCCGCCCAGGTTGACCTTGTCGCCCACGGCGATGTCCTCGCTCGTGGCGTAGGAGGCGTCCACGACGGCGTTGTACTTGCCGGCATCGGTGGCGGCCAGGGTGCGGCCGTCGGTGACCTCGACCGAGGAGAGCGGACCCACGGTGGCGGCGTTCTTGTCCACGCCCATGACGGTCATCTGGTTGACGTCGAAGCTGCCGCCAGGGCCGCCGGCCTGCCCGCCGCCCTCGCCGCCCGTCGGGGGCTGCTGGCCCTGGGCGGCGCCCTCGGAGGAGCTGCCAGAGCTGGAGTCGGGGCGCTGCGGGATCTCACCGGAGAACTCGATGTTGTTCAGGGAGAGCACGGCAGAGGCGGCCTCCACGCCCTCGGTGCCGCTAATCGTCGTCAGGGCGGAGGACTCGAACGTGCCGGTGCCGCGGCTCGTGGTGAGGCGGGTCTGCGAGAGCGACTGCGTGCCGTCGTCGTCGGTGGTGCCGTCGTCCTCGGAGAAGTCGAAGTTCTGGCGGCCGCCGCCACCCTCAGTCGGGGCGGCCGGCTCGCTTGTCACCGTGAGGTCGGTGCCCACGCCGTAGACGGAGGACAGCGCCTGCTCCTGCGCGCCCTTCACGCCGGAGGAGAGCGAGTTGACGATGATCACGAGCGCGATGGCGAGGGCCATGGCGACGGCGATGATCGCGGTCTGCTTGCGGCGGCCGGAGAGCTCGCGCCGCAGGTAGCGGAAGAACATAGGGGTCCCTTCGGGGGCGGCACCATGCCGCCCATCTACCCGAAAAATTAGGGAGCGCGCGTGTGCACACCGCTGGCCCCGGCTGTGTCCTGACTGTGGGCTGGTAAAAGTCTGTGAATAGGCTGGGTGCGGTTGTGGGTTTCCTGTACGACGGCGCCGTCGTGCGTGAAGAAGGCCGGGTCAGCGGCCCGTGCCGCCGTACACCGTGGCCGACTCGGCCGCGTCCAGGCCGAAGGCCGTGTGCACGGCCTCGACGGCCTTCGCGAGGCGGTCGGCGTGCGTGACGATGGAGATGCGGATCTCCGAGGTGGAGATCATGTCAACGTTCACGCCGTTGTCGGAGAGCGCCTTGAAGAAGGTGTGCGAGACGCCCGGGTTGGAGCGCATGCCGGCGCCGACCAGGGAGAGCTTACCGATCTCCTCGTTGTAGTCGATGTCCGCGAAGCCGATGCTCTCCTGCGCAGCGCGCAGGGCCTCGAGGGCGGCCTGGCCCTCGGAGATAGGCACGGTGAAGGAGATGTCCGTGCGGCCGGAACCGGCCGTGGAGACGTTCTGGACGATCATGTCGATGTTGGCGTGGGCCCCGGCGATGACGCCGAAGATCTCAGCCGCCTTGCCCGGGATATCCGGCACGCCAATGATGGTGACCTTGGCCTCGGAGAGGTCGTGGGCAACGCCGGCGACGATGGGCTGTTCCAAGGGTTCACCCTCCTGCAGGTGGATCTTGTCATCGGGGCTGGGCACAATCCAGGTCCCCTCGTGGTGGCTGAAGGAGCTGCGCACGTGCAGCGGGACACCGAAGCGGCGCGCGTACTCCACGCAGCGCAGGTGCAGAATCTTGGCGCCGTTGGCGGCGAGCTCCAGCATCTCCTCGGAGGAGACCTGGGCCAGCTTGTGGGCGCTCGGGACCACGCGTGGGTCGGCGGAGTAGACGCCGTCCACGTCGGTGTAGATCTCG
>JALAHE010000065.1 GCA_022712075.1 Galactobacter sp. | reverse complement strand
CCTCAAAGCCCACCCGCCCCACACGAAACGGCCGGATCGCTTCAAAACTGCGCGAAGCTTGCGGCAGTTTCGCAGCGATCCGGCAGTTCGCAGGGCGATTAGACAGCTGAAAGCAAGCCACCGCCCGGGACGGCATCGATGAGCGCGCGCGTGTAAGCGTGTTCGGGCTCGCCAAACAACTCGCGCGAGGGCCCGGACTCCACGATCCGCCCGCGTTCCAGCACCGACACGTGGCTCGCGATCTGCCGCACGAGTCCGAGGTCGTGCGAGATCACCACATAGCTCAGATCCCGCTGCGCCTTGAGCTCGAAGAGCAGCTCGATGACCTGCGCCTGCACGCTCACGTCGAGCGCCGAGGTGGGCTCGTCGAGCACCAACACGCGCGGCGCGAGGACGAGCGCCCTGGCCAGCGCCACACGCTGCCTCTGCCCGCCCGAGAGCTGCAGCGGCTTGCGGTCAAGCACGGAGGACGGAAGGGCCACGGCGTCGAGCGCCTCGCGCACCGCCGCCGCCCGCTGCACCTGTGAAGCGAGCCCGGCGATCACGAGCGGCTCCCCCACCGCTGCCTCCACGCTCAGGCGCGGATCGAGCGCGGCGAGCGAGTTTTGATAAACGAGCTGGAGGTCCTGTGGCCGCAGATTGCGTGCGGCGGGCACCCGGGGCAGCTCCCGGCCTTGCACCAGCACCTCGCCGGTGTCGAAGCCGCCCAGGCCGGCGATGATGCGGCCCAGCGTGGTCTTGCCTGAACCCGACTCGCCCACGATCGCGTGCACCGCCCCGGCCTCGACCCGCAGGTCAACGCCGGAGAGCGCCACGACGGGCTCCTCACGCGCCGTCCGCCCCGGGAAGGTCTTGGAGACACCCCGCACGTTCACGACCGGCTCCGCCGCGAGCCCGGCCCCGGCCCCGCTGTTGCGGGCATCGCCACCGCCACCCTCAGTTCCAAGGCCAGCACCGTCGGCCGCACCGCAGGCCGCGATCAGCTCGAGATGCGCTGCAAACTTGTCGGGATCCGCGGCGGGGACATGCGAGAGTAGCCCCTCCGTGTACTCGTGATCGGGACGCTCGAGCACCTCGCTCACGGCCCGATGCTCCACGAGCCGCCCGTCCTTGAGTACGGCCAGGTGATCGCTGCGCTCGGCGGCCAGGGCCAGGTCGTGCGTGATGAACAGGACGCCCAACCCGCGCTCCACGCGCAACTCGTCGATGAGATCGAGGATGAGCTTCTGCACCGTCACGTCCAGGGGGGTCGACGGCTCGTCGGCAATGAGGAACTGCGTCTCTGCCGCGATCGCCACGGCGATGAGCACGCGCTGCAGCTGCCCGCCGGAGAACTCATGCGGGTAGGAGCGCAGGCGATCGCGCGCCCCGTGAATGCCCACGCGTTCAAGCAGAGCCACGGCCGCCTCCTCGGCCTCCTCTCGACCCAGGCTGGGCCGGCCCACCTTGAGCGCCTCGATCAGCGCGGCACCGATCCGCTGGAGCGGATCGAGCGAGCTGAGCGGGTCCTGAGGCACATAGCCGATCACGGTGCCCCGCAGGGAGCGCCAGTCCTTGGGCTTGAAGCCAGAGACCTCGTGCCCGGCGACCTTCACCGTGCCGGCCGTGATCCCGGCGCCGGCGGGCAGCAGGCCGGAGACGGCACGGGCGATCGTCGTCTTGCCCGAACCCGACTGACCCACGAGCGCCAGGGTCTCCCCCGCCGCAAGCCCGAGGCTCACCCCGTGGACCACCTCGCGCGTCGCCTTGGGCCCCGCGGCGTAGGCCACGCGCAGGCCCTCAATGTTCAGTAGGAGCACGTTCTCAGACATTGTTCCTCCCCGCTGATGCGGTGTGGCTCAGGCGATTGACGGCCCACACGGTCACGCCGATCGCGAGGCTCGGGATGACCACGAGCCACGGCGTGGTGGCGATGTACTGGCGCCCCTCGGAGACCAGCAGGCCCCACTCTGGCTGCGGCGGCGGGGCCCCGTAGCCCAGGAAGCTCAGCGCCGAGATCCACAGGATGGCCGTGCCGAAGTGCAGCGCCGCAAGCGAGAGCACCGCCGTGAAGGAGTTCGGCACGATGTGGCGCCACAGCACCCGCGTAGGGCTGCCGCCGATGTGCCTGCTGGCCTCCACGAAGGTCAGATTGCGCACCGTCATGACCTCGGAGCGCATGAGCCGCGTGAACGTGGCCACTGAGGAGATGCCCACCGCGATCGCCGCGTTGAGGCTGCCGAAACCAAGCGAGACCACCACGACCATGGCCAGAAGCAGGCCGGGGATGGCCAGAAGCGCATCGATCACCCGCGAGATGAACGCGTCGACCGTCCCACCCAGCGTCGCCGCTACCGTGCCGAGCAGGGTTCCCACACCCAGGCCCACGAGCACCGCCACGGCGGAGCCAAGCAGCGTGCGCCCCGTGCCGTGGATGATGCGCGAGAGCAGATCTCTGCCCAGGTAGTCGGTGCCGAACCAGTGAGCTGCGCTCGGGCCGGCCAGGATCTGCGACTCGTCGGCCACGAGCGGGTCGTAAGGCGTGAGCAGTCCAGGCACGAGCAGCGCCGCGAGCAGGAGCACCAGCACGCCGGCCGCGACCCAGTCGGCCACCCTCCACCCGGAGGTCAGGGCCAGCAGGCCCCTGACAAACGCCGGGCGCCTGCCACGCGCCCCCGACTCGTCCAGCGCCGCCGGCGCCTCACGCGCCTCACCCGCCAGGCCCACCTGCCCGACGTCGCCCGGCCCAGGCGGGCGACTCACCTCGCCACCCGCGGTGGTGCCGCCGACTCCCTCCGGCCCTCGCGTCGTCGGGCGCTGGAACCCCGCCCCGCCGCCCTGCGGCGGGGCCTGATCAACGGCGCTCATGCCGCCACCTCTTCCTTGATCCGGCCGCCCAGGCGGCGCTTGCTTGGGGCCTGCGTTACCGCCTCGTGCGCCAGGATGCGCGGATCGAGCGCGGCGTAGAGCAGGTCGGCCACGAGGTTCACACTGAGGTAGACCACGGCCACGATGAGGACGATCGCCTCGATCGTTGGGGTGTCCTGGTCGCGCACGCTCGCGTAGGTGAAGTAGCCAAGGCCCGTGCGGTTGAAGACCGTTTCTACGATGACCGAGCCGGCCAGTAGCTCGCCGACCGTCAGCGCGAGGAGCGTCAGGGCCGGGATGGAGCCGTTCTTGAGCACGTGACCGAGCACGATCTTCGAGGACGGCACGCCCTTGGCCACGAGCACCGTCACGAAGGGCTCCCCGGCCGCCTTCTGCAGACCGCGAATGAGCACCTGCGAGAGTGCGCCCGCCGCGCCAAAGGCCAGCGTGATGGCCGGGAGGAGGAGGGACTTGAAGCCCTCGTCCTGGATCGAGGAGACCCACCCGAGCCGGAAGGAGAACACCACCACGAGGACGTAGCTGAGCAGGAAGCTCGGCGTGGAGATGGACACAACGGGCACGGCCTTGGCCAGCTCCCGCAACCACGCGGCCGGCGCAAACACCGCCGTGAGCGCGATCGCAAAGGCCAGGATGACGGTGAGCGCGAGGGCCAGGCCGGCCAGCGGCAACGTCTGCGCCAGTGCCTGCGAGATGAGCTCGGAGACCGGCTTGCCGTTGGTCAGCGAGAAGCCGAGGTCACCACGCAGCAGACGCCCGAGGTGGAGGAAGAACTGCACGTAGAGCGGCTGGTCCACCTGGTAGTAGGCGCGCAGGCCGTCCGCCGTCTCCTGCGGCAAGGGGCTGACCGGATTGTTGATCTTGTTGTCGATCGGGTCGCCCGGGAGCACAAACAGCGCAAAGAACGTCAGCGCGTAGACGATGAAGATGACCAGTATGGACTGGGCCACTCGCCGCGCAACATAACTCAGCGAGAACATGTCAGCTGCTCACCGCCACGTTGGAGAACAGCGGGAGCGCGCCGTCGCTGAACTCGAAGCCGCTCACGCCGGGTGCCAGGACAAAGACCTGGCTGTCATTGAGGATCGGCACCACGTAGGCCTGCTGAGTGATGAGGTGATCCTGGGTCTGTTCCAGGAGCGCGCGGCGCTCGTTCTCGTCGGTGGAGACAAGCTGGCGGTCGAGCAGGTCCTGCAGGGTCTTGTCCTTGCCGGCCAGCTGCAGCAAGTCCTGGCCGTCCTTGCCGTAGTACTCGCGCAGCCCGATGGTCGGGTCCGGGTGCGCCCAGCCCACGCGCAGCAGGCCCACCTCCTTATCGCCAAAGGCCTTGACCCAGTAACTGGAGTAGTCGAGGCGGTTGAGTTCCAGCTCGAAGCCCTGGGTCTTGAGCTGCGCCTGGATCGCCTGGAAGAGCGCGTTGGCGGTGTTGTCGTAGACGTCGATGTAGGTCTTCAGGAAGAGACGCTTGCCGTCCTTGGTGCGGTAGCCCTCGGCGTCGCGCTCGGTCCACCCTGCCTCGTCGAGCAGGTTCCCGGCCCTCGCAGCGTCGAAGCCGAAGGAGGCCGAGACGTCCTTGTAGCCAAAGGTCTTGGGCGCCAGTACGCTCGTGGCCGCCGACCAGTTCCCCGTATAGAGATCCTTGAGGAGCGCGGCTCGATCGATCGAATGGGAGAGCGCCTGGCGCACCCTGATGTCATCCAGCGGGGCAACGGTGGTGCGCAGGAACCACTGATTTGAGAGGCCAACGCCCGTCTTGGAGACCACCTGGAACTTCTGCGCCGTGAGCGTCGCCTCCTGCTTGGGCTCCACGTACCTCAGCGCGCCCGCCTGGCGGGATTGCACGGAACCGAGCCGCACGGCGTCGTCCTCTGTGGGGATCCACACGACCTTCTCCAGGAGGGCCTCTCCCTGGTTCGCGGCGCCCTGGGGCGCCCAGGCATAGCCGCTGCGGCGCGCGAGCACATACTTCTGCCCGTACGTCTCCGCCTCGACCTTGAAAGGGCCAGAGCCGATGAGACCCGTGTACTTGACCTGCTCATCGTGCGTGGCATCGATGGTCGCGTCGGCCACGAGCCCGGCGCTCCACGAGGTGAGGATGTTCAGGAACGGCGCGTAGGGCGTCGGGAGCTTCACGGTGACCTCGCGCTTGGCCTCGTCCACCGTGATCTTGGCGGCCCGCGGGAACTGGCTGTTGGAGGAGACGCCGTTCTTCGTGTCGCCAGCAATCTGCCAGTCGAGGTTCTTCTTGACGCTTTGAGCGTCAAGCGCTGTGCCGTCGGAGTACGTGACGCCGTCGCGGATCACGAAGGTGTAGATCAACCCGTCCTTGCTCACCTCCCACGACTCGGCAATCCACGGCTCCAGTTCGTTGGTCTGCGGGTTGCGGTTGATCAGGCGGTCGGTGAGGTTCTGGATGAGGTCACGGGTCTGCCACGTGCCACTCTCCTGCACCTGCGCAGAGGTGGGGATCTCCGGGTCAACGAAGGTCAGCGTTCCGCCGGCGCGGCCGGCCGTGGATGCGCCCACCCCCGATGAACCCGTCTCAGGTGCGCACGCGCTCAGCAGCGCCACACCGGCCAAGCCGGCAAAGGTGGCGCCCAACAGGGAGCGGCGGCTGAAGGCTCGAGTCGTCAGGGTTTCGAGGGGAGGGGTGGGGATGATCTGCCTTTCACGAGATGCGCGGGGACGGCTGTCCCTCGAGAACCAATGGGAGCTCGGGGAAGTGAGGAGCCACGAGTGTGTGTGCCAGCTGGTCGGCGCGTGTTGTCGCGTGACGCGAAAGATGTCTCCGCGTGGCGGGCCGTGTCCTTGCCAGCGACGTACCCCGTCACCGAGGGCCATGTACGACGCCCGTTGACGCCGCCGGGGCTGAGCGGTCGGGCCGCGGCGTAGCGTCCTGCGGACCATGACTTCCACCCTTCCCGCCGCCGCCCGCGCGAGCCAGACGCCCCCCGCTACCCAGCCCGTCCTCGCTTCCGTG
>JALAHE010000064.1 GCA_022712075.1 Galactobacter sp. | reverse complement strand
GTCGGCCGACGGCGCCGCCGCTTCCGGGCAGCGCGTCCCCCTCAGGGCGGCCAGAGGCCGCCGTGCCCGCCCCGGGCCGCGGGTGGCCCGGGCTCCTCAGGCGAGCCCGCGCCGTCGTGCATCCAAGAAAGGGCACGGCCGCGCCCACCCGTGAAGGGTGAACGCGGCCGTGGTGGGGCGGGGCGGGATCAGGCCTCGAAGAGCAGCGCCTCGCCCTGGCCGCCTCCGCCGCACAGGCTGACGGCCGCCTTGCCGCCGCCCCGGCGGCGCAGCTCGAGCACCGCGGTGAGCGCGAGGCGCGCGCCGGAGGCGCCGATGGGGTGGCCGAGGGCGATCGCCCCGCCGTGGATGTTGGTGCGCTCCCACGAGTAGTCGAGGTCCTTGAGGGACTGCACGCCGACGGCGGCGAAGGCCTCGTTGATCTCGATCAGATCCAGGTCATCGACCGCCCAGCCCTGGCGGGCGATGGCCTGCTTGATGGCGTGGGAGGGCTGGGACTGCAGGGAGTTGTCAGGCCCAGCGACCTGGCCGGCTGCGCCGATGGTCGCGAGGATCTCGCGGCCGTTGGCCTCGGCCCACTCGCGGGAGGCGACGATGAGCGCCGCGGCGCCGTCGGAGAGCGGCGAAGAGTTGCCGGCCGTGATGGTGCCCTCCTTGGCGAAGGCCGGGCGCAGGCCGGCGAGCGTTTCGACCGTGGTCTCGGGGCGCACGCCCTCGTCGGCGGAGACGATCGTGTCGCCCTTGCGCCCCTTGATCGTCACGGGCGCGATCTCCTCGGCGAGGATGGCGGCCGAGGCCGCCGCGCGCTGGTGCGAGTCGGCGGCGAGAGCGTCCTGCTCCTCGCGCGTGAGTCCGAGCGGCGTGTTGTGGTTCTCCGTGGAGATGCCCATGGAGATCTTTTCGAAGGCGTCGGTGAGGCCGTCGTTGGCCACGGAATCAACGGCAGTGAAGTCGCCGTAGCCCCAGCCCTGGCGCGAGCCCGGGAGCATGTGCGGGCCGTTGGTCATGGACTCCATGCCGCCGGCCACCACCACGTCCGCCTCGCCGAGGCGGATCATGCGGGCGGCCTGGGTGACGGAGAGCAGGCCGGAGAGGCAGACCTTGTTGAGGGTCTCGGCGGGAACGTCCCACCCGATGCCGGCGGCGATGGCCGCCTGCTTGGCGGGGTTCTGTCCGCAACCCGCCTGCACCACCTGGCCCATGAAGACGTAGTCGACCGCCGCAGCCGCGACGCCCGAGCGCTCGAGGGCGTGGGTGATGGCGTGGGCGCCAAGGGCCGTGGCGCCGAGGGCGGCCTGCGCTCCCTTGAGCTTGGTGAACGGGGTGCGTGCGCCGCCGAGGACAACGGCGTCCCGGGGATGCGGTGCGGACATGATTCCTCCTGCTGTGCGCGGCCGGCGTGGCGGCGCTGGGACGGATCGGGCCGAGTGTGCCCTTCCGGGTTCAACCCTACCGGCGGCCATGAGGTGCGTCACACCGGGCCTGCAACGTTGGAGCGCGGAGCCCGTGCCGGAGGGCGAGCTGACCGGGAGTCGCGGGGCGCGGCCGGGCCCGAGGCCGGTGCGCGCCGGCGGCACGCAAGCCGCCACGCAGGGCGGCGCGGGGCAGAGTAGCGCAGATCACGCGAATCTCGCGCCCGGGGGTATCGACATGCTTGCCATCCTGTCCTAGGATGGACCTTTGCGGCTTCCCAGTCCTCAGTCCGACCTTCATATAGCGGTGGGTCGGCTCCCGTTGCGGTGCCCGCGCTTGGCGCGGACAGAGGGGGAGCTGCCCACCGGAAACATGACGGTCTGTGGAAGGATCCCTCTTGGTCGCCTCGAGCACCTCTACGAACTCAACCGCTAGTTCGGCCCGTACCGCGGAAGCGGCCGGCCGCCTCTCCTTCGCCAAGATCCACGAACCCCTCGACGTCCCGGATCTGCTGGCACTGCAGACCGAATCGTTCGACTGGCTCGTGGGCAACGAGCGCTGGCAGGCGCGCGTGGCTGAAGCTGACGCGATCGGCGATAAGGGCGTGTCCCGCACGCCGGGCCTGGCAGAGATCTTTGAAGAGATCTCCCCGATCGAGGATTTCCAGGGCACCATGTCCCTGAGCTTCTCGGAGCCGGAGTTCGCCGACCCCAAGTACACCCTTGCTGAGTGCAAGGATCGCGACACCACCTACTCGGCCCCGCTGTACGTCAAGGCCGAGTTCATGAACAACATCACGGGCGAAATCAAGCAGCAGACCGTGTTCATGGGCGACTTCCCGCTCATGACCGAGAACGCTACGTTCGTCATCAACGGCACCGAGCGTGTCGTCGTGTCCCAGCTCGTCCGCTCGCCGGGCGCGTACTTCGACCGCACCCCGGACAAGACCTCGGATAAGGAGATCTTCTCCGCCAAGGTCATCCCGTCCCGCGGTGCCTGGTTCGAGCTCGAGATCGACAAGCGCGATCAGGTCGGCGTTCGCCTCGACCGCAAGCGCAAGCAGTCGGTCACGGTCCTGCTGAAGGCCCTGGGCTGGAGCGAGGGTCGCATCCTCGAGGAGTTCGGCGGCTACGAGTCGATCCGCGTCACCCTCGAGAAGGACACCGTCCAGACCGAGGACGAGGCGCTGCTGGATATCTACCGCAAGCTGCGCCCGGGAGAGCCGCCGACGGTCGAGGCCGCCAAGACGCTCCTCGAGAACCTGTACTTCAACCCCAAGCGCTACGACCTGGCGAAGGTGGGCCGTTACAAGCTCAACCGCAAGCTGGGCGTGGACGTGGCCATCGATGCTCTGGATGCCTCCGTGCTCTCCGAGCTCGACATCGTCGCCATGATCCACTACCTGTGCGCGATCCACGCCGGCGAGAAGTCCATCAAGGGCTTCCGCAACGGCGAGGAGGCGGAGATCCGCGTTGAGGTCGACGACATCGACCACTTCGGCAACCGCCGCATCCGCGCCGTCGGCGAGCTCATCGAGAACCAGGTCCGCACTGGCCTGTCTCGCATGGAGCGCGTCGTGCGCGAGCGCATGACCACGCAGGACGTCGAGGCCATCACGCCGCAGACCCTGATCAACATCCGCCCCGTGGTGGCTGCGATCAAGGAGTTCTTCGGTACCTCGCAGCTCTCGCAGTTCATGGACCAGAACAACCCGCTGGCCGGCATCACGCACAAGCGTCGCCTGTCCGCGCTGGGCCCGGGCGGTCTCTCCCGCGACCGCGCCGGCATGGAGGTCCGTGACGTCCACCCGTCGCACTACGGCCGCATGTGCCCCATCGAGACCCCTGAAGGCCCGAACATTGGCCTGATCGGCTCGCTGGCGACCTACGGTCGCATCAACCCCTTCGGCTTCATCGAGACCCCCTACCGCAAGGTCGTCGACGGTGTCGTGACCGAGCAGGTTGACTACCTCACGGCCGATGAGGAGATGGACTTCCAGATCGCGCAGGCGAACGCCCCGCTGACGACGGATAACCACTTCGAAGAGGACCTGGTCCTGTGTCGTGAGCGCGGCGGCGGCGGCGAGCCCGTCCTGGCCGACCCGGCTCACATCGACTACATGGACGTCTCCCCGCGCCAGATGGTGTCGGCCGCTACGGCCCTCATCCCCTTCCTGGAGCACGACGACGCCAACCGCGCCCTCATGGGTGCGAACATGCAGCGCCAGGCCGTGCCGCTTCTGAAGACCGAGGCCCCCGTGGTCGGCACCGGCATGGAGAAGTTCCTTGCCGTCGACTCCGGCGACGCCGTCATGGCCAAGAAGCCGGGCGTCGTGACCGAGGTGTCCGCCGATCTCGTGACCGTCATGAACGACGACGGCACGGAGACGCACTACCCGATCATGAAGTTCGCGCGCTCGAACCAGGGCAACGGCTACAACCAGCACGTTGTCGTGACCGAGGGCGATCGCGTCGAGTTCCAGTCCCTCATCGCCGACGGCCCCGCGACCGACGGCGGCGAGTTGGCCCGCGGCAAGAACCTGCTCGTGGCGTTCATGCCGTGGCACGGCCTGAACTACGAGGATGCGATCATCCTCTCCGAACGCATGGTCTCCGACGATGTCCTGACCTCGATCCACATCGAGGAGCACGAGGTTGACGCCCGCGACACCAAGCTTGGTGCCGAGGAAATCACCCGCGACATCCCGAACGTCTCCGAAGAGGTGCTCTCGCAGCTCGACGAGCGCGGCATCATCCACATCGGTGCCGAGGTCGAGGCCGGCGACATCCTCGTGGGTCGTGTGACCCCCAAGGGCGAGACCGAGCTGACCCCCGAGGAGCGCCTGCTGCGCGCCATCTTCGGCGAGAAGTCCCGCGAAGTGCGCGACACCTCCCTGAAGGTGCCCCACGGCGAGTCCGGCACCGTCATCGGCGTGCGCATCTTCGATCGCGACAACGACGACGAGCTGCCCCCGGGCGTCAACCAGCTGGTGCGCGTGTACGTGGCCCAGAAGCGCAAGATCACCGTGGGTGACAAGCTCTCCGGCCGTCACGGCAACAAGGGCGTCATCTCCAAGATCCTGCCGCTCGAGGACATGCCGTTCCTGGCCGATGGCACCCCGGTGGACATCATCCTGAACCCGCTCGGCGTCCCCGGTCGCATGAACGTGGGCCAGATCCTCGAGATCCACCTTGGTTGGGCTGCCAAGCAGGGTTGGAACATCGAGGGTGAGCCCGAGTGGATCAAGGAGCTTCCGAACCTCCCGCGCGTGACCGGCCCCACGAAGGTCGCCACCCCGGTGTTCGACGGCGCCCACGAGGACGAGATCCGCGGCATCCTTGACCACACCAACGAGACCCGTGACGGCGTGCGCCTGATCGGCAACTCGGGCAAGGCGCAGCTGTTCGACGGTCGCTCCGGCGAGCCGTTCCCGGATCCCGTGTCGGTCGGCTACATGTACATCCTGAAGCTGCACCACCTGGTGGCCGACAAGCTCCACGCGCGCTCCACGGGCCCGTACTCGATGATCACGCAGCAGCCGCTGGGCGGTAAGGCTCAGTTCGGCGGCCAGCGCTTCGGCGAGATGGAGGTGTGGGCGCTCGAGGCTTACGGCGCCGCTTACACCCTCCAGGAGCTCCTGACCGTGAAGTCGGATGACATCCACGGTCGCGTGAAGGTCTACGAGGCCATCGTCAAGGGCGAGAACATCCCCGCCCCGGGCGTGCCGGAGTCCTTCAAGGTGCTGCTCAAGGAAATGCAGTCGCTCTGCCTGAACGTCGAGGTTCTCTCCACCGAGGGCGAGAAGCTGGACATGCGCGACGCGGACGAGGAAGTCTTCCGCGCCGCAGAGGAGCTGGGCATCAACCTGTCCAACGTCGAGCCCAGCTCGGTCGACGAGGTCTGAGTAGCGCGGCGGTGACCGGGCACCCGCCCGGTCGCCGCCCCCTCAGC
>JALAHE010000063.1 GCA_022712075.1 Galactobacter sp. | reverse complement strand
GTCGTCAGGTGCATCCTGAGGCCATGGAGAAGAACCTCGCGCTCATCCTGGGCGGCGGCGGGGCCGCCGGCAACGCCTGGCTGATCGGAGTGTGCGCCGGCCTTGCGGAACGGGGGCACGACGTCGCGCGGCTGGCCGACGCCGTCTACGGCACCTCCGCGGGTGCCACGGCCGCGGCACAGCTGCGGGGCGGGCCGAGCCTCGCCGAGCTCTACGCCGCCACGCAGGCGGAGGCCCCTCCCGCACTTTTCGTTGAATCCCGCGCAAACGGTGCGGGATTCAACGAAAAAGGCGGGACGGGAGGACGTCGGGGCACCAGCGGTGCAGGGAGCGGCGGGAGTGCCGGGGGTGCCGGGGGCGCCCCGCGCCACGACCCGCGCGAGGTCTTCGAGAGGATGCGGGCCATCGGGGCCGCCGCGAACAGCGGCCTCGACGTGGCCCGCGGTATGGGCGCGTTCGCGCTCGAGCGCGACCCCGAGCTCGCGGCCGGCGCCGGTGCCCGGCTGGAACAGGTGGCCTCCCGGCTGCCGTCCCAGGAGTGGCCGGCCGGACACGCCGGCATGGTGGTCGTCGACGCAGAGAGCGGCGAGGTGGTGGTGCTCGAACGCGGCGGCGGGGCCACTCTCGCCGAGGCGGTGGCCGCCAGCACCGCGCTACCGGGCGGCACCTCCTCGGTGCCGGTGGCCGGACGCCGCTTCGTGGACGGCGGCGTGTACTCGGCCGACAACGCCCAGCTCGGCGCTGGCTTCGGGCGCGTCCTGGTGCTCTCGCCGCTCACGCGTCCGGAGGGCAGCGAGGCGCCGCGGCAGTTCGAGGGGCTGCGGCGCGAGGACGCGTGGGGCACGACACTGGCGAGCCAGGTGGCGGCCCTGAAGGCGGGAGGTTCCGAGGTCGCGGTGATCCACCCGGACGACGAAGCCCTTGCCGTGTTCGGCTCCAACCTCATGTCCCCGGGAATCCGTCCCGCCGCGGCCCGCGAGGGGCGCCGCCAAGGCCTCGCGGCCGCCGTCGGGCTCTGGGCCTGACACCGCGCGCATCGGACGATGGCGCCCGCCGCCCCATCCCGCACTTTTCGTCGTATCCCGCACCCTTCGTGCGGGATACGACGAAAAGTGCGGGATGAGGGGGACGCGGGGACACCCCCCAGCGGATGCAGAACGCCCCGGCCCAGCACTCGCGTGCTGGACCGGGGCGTTGCGTTCAGGCGCTAGGCGATCAGGCCAGGGAGGCGATCGCGGCGTCGTAGTCGGGCTCGGTGGTGATCTCCGGGACCAGCTGCGAGTGCAGCACGGTGCCGTCGGTGTCGACGACCACCACGGAGCGGGCGAGGACGCCGGCCAGCGGGGAGTCGGTCAGCGTGACGCCGTAGTCCGAGCCGAAGGAGGAGCGGAAGGCCGAGGTCGTGACGACGTTCTCGATGCCCTCGGCGCCGCAGAAGCGGCCCAGGGCGAACGGCAGGTCGGCGGACACCGTGACGACCACGGTGTTCTCCAGGCCGGCGGCGCGCTGGTTGAACTCGCGCACGGACGCGGCGCAGACGCCGGTGTCCACGGACGGGAAGATGTTCAGGACCACGCGCTTGCCGGCGAAGTCGGCGTCGGAGACCGTGGCGAGGTCGTTGCCCACGGTCTCGAAGTGCGGGGCCTTGGAGCCCACGGCGGGCAGCTCGCCGACGGTGTGGGCGGGGGTACCGGTGAATGCAGTAGTAGCCATGGACACATCCTTGCACGCCACACCCACGCCGTCAGCCGCATTCCGCCAAGTGACACGCCAATTTCATCTGGCGATAGTTATCGGCCGCTTGTGCTGGTGTGCGGGAGCCGCACCCGGCCTGCGCAGAACAGGCCCACCACGCAGCACGCCACTGGAATCAGCAGCGCCCAGCCGAGCCCCACGAACGGCGACACCCAGCCGATGATCGCCGGGCCGGCCAGCATCCCGAGGTACCCGGCACCCACCACGCGCGACATGACCTTGCCCTGCTGTTCCCCGCCCAGCTCTCCGGCGGCCGTGAAGATCTGCGGCACGATCCCGGCCACCCCGAGGCCGAAGACGGCCCAGCCCGCGAGCGTGAGCGGGAAGGAGGCCGACAGCACCACGATCAGGAGCCCCGCGGCCGCCGCGAGCGAGCCGCCGCGGATGACGGCAACCCCTCCCACGCGCGCCACGACGGCGTCGGCCGAGAACCGCCCCACGACCATCGCGATCGCCACGGCGGCGTAGGCGAGCGCCCCGCCGGCCGGTGTCTGGCCGAGCTGGTCGACGGCGTGCAGCGAGCTCCAATCGTTCGCCACGCCCTCGGCCAGCATGAGGAGGAAGGCCAGGCCGGCCAGGAGCAGATAGCCCGGCGCGCGGCGTCCGGCCCTCGTGGACGACGGCGCGTGGTCGGGGTTCGCCGGCGAGCCCGCCTCCTTAATGGAGGGGGTCTCAGACGGCGGAACGACGGTCGCGTCCGCGCCGCGCGCCACGAGGCCGCGGCGCGCCACCGCCACGATCAGCAAGGCCACCAGCGCGCCGGCCCCGAGCACCCACTCGACCCCGGCCCCGAGGCCCTGCGCCAGTGCACCTAGGAGAGAACCGACTCCAGCCCCCACCGAGAAGAACGCGTGGAAGTTGGACATGATGGGACGCCCGTACCAGCGCTGCACCTGGACGGCCTGATCGTTCATGGCGACATCGAGCACGCCGTGGCCCAAGCCGAAGACCAGCAACCCGACCGCGAGATGCCACGGTTGACTCGCCGCGGCGATGATCCACAGCCCGGCCGCCAGGCCCGCGGCCCCCGGCACCACGACGCCGCGACTGCCGCTGCGGTCAACCCACGGGCCGGCCGCGGTCATCCCGACGAAGGAGCCGAGCCCGAGCAGGAGCAGGAAGGTGCCGAGCACCGCGTGACTGAGCCCCACCCGCGCCTCCACGCCCGGGATGCTCACGACCCACCAGGCCAGCCCCAGGCCGGAGGCGAAGAACACGGAGATCGTCGCGAGCCGCGCCCGGCGCTGGGCGGCCGAGGCGCGCGGCACCTGCGGACGGGTTGAGGCGGGCGAACCCGGGGCGGAGGAGAGTTGCTCTTGCATGCCGCCAGGCTGATCGATTGAATGATCACGTGCAACGATCACTTCGGCACCAAACGATCATCTCGACCGTTCTCGCCTCCCGCGCCCCGGTCGCGGTCTCCGCCCTGAGCGAGCTCACGGGGGCCTCCGCGATCACCATCCGCCGCGACCTCGCCGAGCTGGAGGCCCAGGGCGCGCTGCGCAGGATCCACGGTGCCGCCACGAGGTCACCCGCCCGCGGCACCCCGTTGCCCTTCGCCTTGCGCGCCGACGAACTGCAGGAGCCCAAGCGCCTCATCGCCGCGGCGATCGACTCCCTCGTGATGGACGGTCAGTCACTCATCATCGACGGCGGCACTACGGGCCAAGCCATCGCCAGGGCGCTGGCCGGCCGCCCGGTGACGGGGCTGGCACTCTCTCTGCACACGGCGGCCGCCCTGGCGGAGCGACCCGGCTCCCGCGTGCTGGTGCCCGGCGGCGTGCTGGAGCCGGATTCGCTCGCCTTCGAGGGCGGGGAGGCCGTCGACTACGTGCGCGGCCTGCGGGTGGACGTGGCGATCCTGGCCGCCTGCTCCGCCTCGCCGGAGCACGGGCTGACCTCCACGAGCCCGGAGGACGCCCGCCTCAAGGTCGCTTGCCTCGAGTCGGCCTCACGCACCGTCCTGGCTGCCACCCCTGACAAGCTCGAGCGCACGTCCACCTTCCGCGTCGCCGGCGCCGAGCGCGTCGACGTCTTGGTCACGACGCGCGCCGCGCACCCCGACCTCTTGGCCCACTACGGCGATCTCGGGGTGCAGGTCCACCTCGCGGAGGACCTTGTGGACGGCCCGCGCTGACCCCCGCCGCTCCTCAGCGCGCCGCGACAAACGCCTGAACGGCGCGCTCCACGTCCTCGGGCGAATGTGCGGCGGAGAGCTGCACGCGGATGCGTGCCTGACCCTTGGGCACCACGGGGTAGCTGAAGGCGGTCACGTAGACGCCGTGCTCAAGCATGGCTGCGGCCACGCGCGCCGCCTCGGCGGCGTCGCCGAACATCACGGCGATGATGGCGTGCTCGCCGTCGAGCAGCTCGAAGCCCTCCTCCGCCATGCGGCGGCGGAACAGCGCGGCGTTCTCGAAGAGGCGCTCGCGCAGCTCGCCCGCACCCTCCACGAGATCCAGCGCGGCAAGCGTCGCGGCCACGATCGACGGGGCCAGCGAGTTGGAGAAGAGGTACGGGCGGCCCACCTGGCGCAGCAGCGCCACGATCTCGGCGCGGCCGGACACGTAGCCGCCCGAGGCGCCGCCGAGCGCCTTACCGAAGGTTCCCGTGTAGATGTCGACGCGGTCGGAGACGCCGGCGTGCTCCGGCGTGCCGGCGCCCGTGGCGCCCATGAAGCCCACGGCGTGCGAGTCGTCAACCATGACGAGCGCGCCGAACTCCTCGGCGAGATCGCAGATCTCGGCGAGCGGCGCGAGGTAGCCGTCCATGGAGAACACGCCGTCGGTGACGACGACCACGCGACGCGCCCCCGCGCCGTCGTTCAGCGACCGCGTGGCCTCCAGCTGCGCGCGCAGGTCGGCCATGTCGCGGTTCGCATAGCGGAAGCGCGCCGCCTTGGAGAGACGGATGCCGTCGATCAGCGAGGCGTGGTTGAGCGCGTCGGAGATGATCGCGTCCTCCTTGCCGAAGAGCGGCTCGAAGACCGCGCCGTTCGCGTCGAAGCAGGAGGAGAAGAGGATCGTGTCCTCGGTGCCGAGGAAGCCGGAGACGCGGCGCTCGAGCTCGAGGTGCGTGTCCTGTGTGCCGCAGATGAAGCGGACGGAGGCCATGCCGAAGCCGCGCTCGTCCAGCGCGTCCTTGGCGGCGTCGATAAGGCGCGGGTCGTCGGCGAGACCCAGGTAGTTATTGGCGCAGAAATTCAGGACTGGGCGCGGCTCGGCGCCCGGGTCCGCCGCCTCCACGGAGGCACCCTGGGGCGAGGTGATGATGCGCTCGCGCTTGGTCAGGCCGTCGGCCTCGATCTGCGCGAGCTGGGCGGCCAGCTGGTCCTTGAGCGTGGTGTACATGGT
>JALAHE010000062.1 GCA_022712075.1 Galactobacter sp. | reverse complement strand
TGCCGGAGCTGCGCGAGCAGCTGATGGTGAGGGAGGCCGGCCCGGCTCCCGAGCTGCGGGAGCTCTCCGGCGACCCGGAGATTTCCTTCGAACTCGCGGCGGAGGCGCCCGGCGGTGTCGACTGGCTGGACCTGGCTGTCACGATCCTCGTGGACGGCGAGGGTGTACCGCTGGCCGAGGTGATCGGCGCCTTCACGGCGGGGGAGGAGCACGTGCTGCTCCCGTCCGGCGGCTACGTGAGCGCGCAGCACCCGGCGCTCGAGCGCCTGGCCCGCATGGTCCAGGCGGCGCGCGAGCTGCGCCGCGGCCAGCGCGACCCCAACGCGGTGCGCGTGAGCGCGGGCGACGTGGCGCTGTGGGACGACGTCGACGAGCTGGGGCTCGTGAATCCCGGCGCCGAGCGCTGGCTGCAGGCCGCGCGGGCCCTGCGCCCGGGTGGCGAGCTGCCGCGCGTGGAACCGGTGGGCATCGCGACCGAGCTGCGCGACTACCAGCGCGAGGGCCTCGATTGGCTGCACTTCCTGCATGCCAACGGGCTGGGCGGCATCTTGGCCGACGACATGGGCCTCGGCAAGACGCTGCAGGTGCTCTCGCTCATCTCCTCGGCGCGGGCGGGCGGCTCCGGGCCGTTCCTCGTGGTCGCGCCGACCTCCGTGGTGGGCGCGTGGAAGCGGCAGGCGGCGCAGCACGCCCCGGGCCTCACCGTGCGCGCCATCCAGGCCACGCGGAAGCGCCGCGGGAGCACGCTGGCCCAGGAGCTCGCGGGCGCCGACGTGCTCGTCACGAGCTACACGCTGCTGCGCTCCGAGGCCGAGGGGTACGCGGAGCTGGGGCTCGGCGGGCTCATCCTGGACGAGGCGCAGGCCATCAAGAACGCCGCGAGCAAGACCTTCCAGGCGGTGCGTGGCTTGGCCGCGCCGTTCGCCCTGGCCGTCACGGGCACGCCCGTGGAGAACCGGATCGGCGAGCTGTGGCCGCTCCTGGCCGTGGTGGCGCCGGGGCTCTATCCCACGCAGGAGTCGTTCGCGCGGCTCGTCGTCACGCCCGTGGAGAGGCATCAGGACGAGGCAGCGATGGAGCGGCTGCGCTCCCGCGTGCGCCCGTTCCTGCTGCGCCGCACCAAGGCCCTGGTTGCCTCCGCCCTGCCGCCCAAGCAGGAGGAGATCCTGCCCGTCACGCTCGGCAAGGGGCATCGACACTTCTACGACGCGCTGTTGCAACGCGAGCGCCAGGAGGTGCTGGGGCTCGTCGAGGACCTGGACTCCAACCGCGTGGCGGTGTTTGCGGCGCTCACGCGCCTGCGGCTCGCGTCGCTTCACGCGGCGCTCGTGGATCCGGAGATGGAGGACGTCGAGTCGGCCAAGCTCGAGGAGCTCATCCCGCGGCTCACGCAGCTGGCGCAGGAGGGGCACCGGGCGCTCGTGTTCAGCCAGTTCACCTCGTTCCTTGGCCGCATCCGCACGGCCGTGGAGGCCTCGGGGCTTGAGGCCGTGTACCTGGATGGGTCCACGCGCGACCGCGCCGCCGTCCTCGACTCCTTCACCGAGGGCAAGGCGCCGGTGTTCCTCATCTCGCTCAAGGCGGGCGGCGTGGGCCTGACCCTCACCGAGGCCGACTACGTCTTCATCATGGACCCGTGGTGGAACCCGGCCGTCGAGGCGCAGGCCGTGGACCGCGCGCACCGCATCGGGCAGGAGCGGCCCGTCATGGTCTACCGGCTCGTGGCGCAGGAGACGATCGAGGAGAAGGTCATGGCGCTCAAGGAGGCCAAGGCCGAGCTCTTCGACTCCGTCATGGGCGCCGCGCAGGCCACGCCCACGGCGCTCGGGGCGGCGGAGCTGCGCGAGCTGTTCGGGTAGCCGCCGGGTCCGCGGGCCTGCGTGCATCCGGAAAACGACGGGGCATCGTCGTTTCGACGATGCCCCGTCGTTTTCCGGATGTATCGCTGTGTCCTGTGCCCGACGGCGTGGGGCCGGGTTCCGCGCGCGGGCGCCAGCCGCGTGGGCGCGGGCGCGCGGCGCGCAACGTCGCGGATTCCGCGCCGCTGCGGGGCGCGGGGCCGGTCGCTGGATAGGGTGGGGCGCAAGAACACGGTGCCACGCGTCTACGAATGTAGACTTGTAGGAACCGTGTCGTCCCGCTTGTCCCCGTAAGGAGCCCCCGTGCCGAAGAAGATTGACCACGCCGAGCGACGCCGGCTCGTCACCGACGTCACCCGCGGGCTGATCATCCAGGGCGGACTCGAGGCCGCGACGATGCGCGAGATCGCCAAAGAGGCGGGCTTCGCCAACGGCGCCCTCAAGCACTTCTTCGACTCCAAAGACGACATCATCAAGGCCACCTACGACTCCTCGCTGGAGCGCATGGGGGAGGTCGTCAACGAGGCGGCCGAGGACGTCCGCGGCCTGAAGGCCCTGCGCTCCATGGCCTTCGCCGCCATGCCGGACGACGAGGAGAAGCGCACGGCCGGCCGCGTGCTGCTGGCCTTCTGGGAGCGCGCGGCGACCGAACAGTCGATGGCCGACACCTACCGCGAGCACCTGGATCAGTGGCGCTCCGGATTGCTGCAGTACCTGGCCGAGGCGCGCGAGGACGGCGACGTCACCGCACCGGAATCCGACGAGGTGCTCGTCTCCGAGATCATCCTCATCAACGCCGGCGTCAACGTGATGGGCCTGCTCGCCCCCGACGTCTTCAGCTTCGAGTCCCAGCGCGAGTTGCTCAACGCGTTCTTCGAGCGCATCACGCGCCGCGCCTGAGCGGTGCGCGTCGGAGCGGTCCGCGCCGGGCCGGGGCCTCGCGTCGGACCCGGGCCGCATTCACATCGGCGCCCGGCACCATCATGCGCCGCGCCCGCACCCGCGCGCCCGACGCAACCACCCGCCGTCGTGCTTTGAGGCGCAAAACCCGCTTTGAGGCGCGTTTTCCGCGCCTCAAAGCACCAAACGCGCCTCAAAGCGCCGAGGATGCCAAGGGGTGCGAGGCCCAAGAAACACCGCACGCCCCGTCCCGTGCAGGCGGGAAGGGGCGTGCGGTGCGGCGGGGTCCAACGGCCCTGATGGCCCCGCCAAGCGAAGGAAACTCAGACGGCCTTGGCGACCAGGAGGCGCGGCGAACCCGGCAGGGCCAGCAGCTCGGTGGGCTCGAAGCCGGCCTCGCGGACCCACTCCTCGACCTCCTCGCGCGGGAACACGAAGGTGCCGTCGATGTTGTAGTACTCGCCGGCGTGCACGGCGTCGAGCTTGCGCGGGACGGCGTCGGAGTCCAGGTAGAAGTCGAGGACGAGCAGCGTGGCGCCCGGGGCGGCGGCGGCGCGGGCGGCCTTGAGGATCGACTTGTTCTGCTCCACGGAGAAGCGGTGCAGCACGTGGTTGACCATGACGAGGTCGTGCTCGCCGGTCGGCGCGGCGGCCTCGGTCGCGGCGCCCTCCACGGTGACGCGGTCGGCCACGCCTGCGGCCTCTGCGGCAGCCTCAACGGCCGAGACAAACGCCGGATCCACCACAAAATCGACAGTGGCGGAGGCGTTCGCCTTGAGCAGGTTCACGGAGAACGACGGCGAGAGCGTGCCCAGGTCAAGCACGCGGCGGAACGGCGCCACGTCGAACTCGCGCACGAACTGCTGCGCGTGCAGCTCGTTGTAGCCGGAGACGCCGGCCATGAACTCGCCCCAGCCCGCCTCGTCCAGCTCCAGGACGCCGGCGTTGTCGGTGTCGACCGTGGCCTGGTAGTCGCGCCACTGGTCGTAGGAGATGGTGCCGAGGAAGTTCAGGAAGCCGGTGAGGTCAAGCTCGGCGGCGTCGCCGGCCAGGTAGGCGCGGGCCACGTCGGTGAGCGCGTAGGCGCCGTCGGTGCGCACGAGCAGCTCGTGGGCCGCCATGGAGTCGGCGAGGATGCGGACCTGGTGCTCGCTGCGGCCCGTGGCCTCCGCGAGGGCGGCCGAGGTGAGCGGGCCGTCGGCGAGGGCGGCGAAGAGGCCGATGCGCGCGGCGGAGATCAGCTGCTGGGAGCCCATGAAGGCCGTGGCCAGCTCGAGGACGGGGTCCGGCGACACGTTCAGTGCGGTCTGGGTCATGGCGATCCTTGTCTTTCTCGGGTGCGGGGTCCCGGTGTACGCGGGCCGCGCTGGAGGGTTCCGGCGGGGCCGGTTCGAAGGTAGTCTACAAACGTAGACATTCAAAGTCGAGACCCGGATCACACCGGCTCGCCCCGATGGAGAGGACGCCATGGCGACCACCCCC
>JALAHE010000061.1 GCA_022712075.1 Galactobacter sp. | reverse complement strand
GGTTCTGTGGGCAAGGCGAACTTCTGCGTCGTCCATATCTGCGACGACGAGGGGACGGAACTGCCGCCCGGCGAGGTCGGCAATATCTATTTCGAGGGCGACCACCCGTTCGAATACCACAACGACCCGGACAAGACGGCCACCGCCTATGACGCGCGCGGCTGGACGACCCTGGGCGACGTGGGGCGGCTGGACGAGGACGGCTATCTGTTTTTGACCGACCGCAAGAGCTTCATGATCATCTCGGGCGGGGTGAACATCTATCCGCAGGAGATCGAGAACCTGCTGATCCAGCATCCCAGGGTGGCCGACGCCGCCGTCATCGGCGCGCCTTGTCCCGAGATGGGCGAACGGGTGGTGGCGGTGATCCAGCCCGCCGACTGGGCGGACGCTACGCCTGAGGTCGCCGCCGAGCTGTCGGCCTGGGCGCGCCAGTCGCTGTCGGGCGTCAAGCTGCCGCGTCAGTTCGACTTCATGAAGGAACTGCCGCGGCACGACACGGGCAAGCTCTACAAACGCTTGATCCGGGACGAATACTGGAAGGGCGCGACGTCGGGCTGACGGGCGGCGCCGTCCTCTCCCTAAACTCACGGAGGCTGGTCTTGATCGATCTGCACGGCTGCGACACGCCCAATGGGCACAAGGTGGCGATCATGCTCGCCGAGACGGGGCTGGAGCACCGCGTCGTCCAGTACAACCTGTTCGAAGGACGGCACCTGACTTCCGAGTTCGGCGCCATCAACCCCAACCGTCGCCTGCCGGCCCTTGTGGATCACATGCCGATCGGAGGCGGCGAGCCGCTGGCCCACCACGCGGGGCAGCGTGAGTCGGAAAATGGAGCCCTCGCCCGGCTCGCCCCAGGCCTGGAGCCAGCCGCCGTGCAGGCGCGCGTCTTGCATCGAGATCGATAGCCCGAGGCCCGAGCCGCCGGTGGTGCGGGCGCGCGCGGCGTCCTTGCGCCAGAAGCGGTCGAAGACGCGGGCCACGTCGAGCGGGGAGAGGCCGATGCCGTGATCGCGCACGGCCACGGCGGCAGCAGCGTCGTCGCCCGCCACCCTGACCTCGATGGGCAGGCCCTCGCCGTGCTCCACGGCGTTCATGACCAGGTTGCGGACCACGCGCTCCACGCGGCGCGGGTCCATCTCCACGACGACTGGGGTGTCTGGGGCGATGAGTTCGAGGCTGCTGCCCGCGGCCTGGGCGTGCGGAATGGCGGTCTCGATGGCGCGCTTGACCACGGGGATGAGGTCCCACTCCCCTGCGTCAAGCACGGCGGCGCCGGCGTCGAAGCGCGAGATTTCAAGCAGATCGTTGAGCAGGGTCTGGAACCGCTCCACCTGGTCGTAGAGCAGCTCGGCCGAACGGCGATTGATGGGATCGAAGTCGTCGCGGGCGTCGTGGAGCACCTCGGCGGCCATGCGCACCGTCGTGAGCGGCGTGCGCAGCTCGTGGGAGACGTCGGAGACGAAGCGCTGCTGCATCTGCGAGAGGGTCTCGAGCTGGACGATCTGCGCAGCGAGCGAATCGGCCATCCGGTTGAAGGAGCGGCCGAGGCGCGCCACCTCGTCTTGACCCTCCACGTGCATGCGTTCATCGAGCGCGCCGCGCGCGAGTTGCTCGGCCGTGGCGGCGGCCTCGGCCACCGGCTGCAGCGCGCGCCGGGAGACGTACCAAGCGATGGCACCGATCACCACCAGGAGCAGAGAGCCACCCAGGAGCAGCACGCCGTGGATCAGGTTGAGCGTGCTCTGCACCTGGCTCAGGTTGTAGACGAGATACAGCCCGTAGTTGCGCGAGGGCGGCAGCTCCACCTTGTAGCCGAAGGCCAGGCCGGGCTCGTTGCGGCCGTCGATGCGTAGCGTCACCGACTGCCAGTGAACGTCGCTGCCCGTGGCCACCGCGTCCCGCAGCGCCTGGGTCAGCGAGGCGTCGGCCGCCTCACTGCTCGCGGAGTTCGGGACCCATTGGCGGCCGTCGCCCTCCATAACGCGCAGCACCGTGTCCGGCTGCATCCCCGAGCCGTCGCCGCGCATCGCCTTGAGCTGATCGCCCACGAGGGTGCGGGTCGCCGAGATGTTGCCGCCCATGCCGGCCTCGAAGGTCGTCTGCGCCCCGCGGAGGGACGCCGCCGCCTCCTCCTTGACCTGCGAAAGCCGCTCCTGGAACAGGCCGTCGGCGATACGGGCGGAAAGCAGCGCGCCGGTGATCAGCTCGGCGAGCGCACACAGCACCACCGTGATCGCCACGGTGCGCAGCTGCATGGAGCGCCGCCACCTCTGCACGGCCCAGCCGAACCACCGCCGCGGATCCCACCAGGGGCGCTTGTAGGCGCGCTGGTGAGCGGCGACGGGCGGGACGTAGCGCTCGAGGGCGCCGGAGGTGGCGGCACTCACGTGGCTTAGGCCTGGCCCGCCTTGTAGCCGACGCCGCGCACCGTCAGGACGACCTCGGGATTCTCCGGGTCCTTCTCCACCTTGGAGCGCAGGCGCTGGACGTGCACGTTGACGAGCCGCGTATCGGCGGCGTGGCGGTAGCCCCAGACCTGCTCCAGGAGCATCTCTCGGGTGAAGACCTGCCAGGGCTTGCGGGCGAGCGCGACGAGCAGGTCGAACTCGAGCGGCGTGAGCGAGATCCGCTCGTCGCCGCGGCGGACCGAGTGTCCGGCGATGTCGATGGTGAGGTCGGCCATGGAGATGACCTCGGGGACCTGGCGCTCGCCACCGCGCAGGCGGGCGCGCACGCGGGCCACGAGCTCGGCGGGCTTGAAGGGCTTGGGGACGTAGTCATCGGCGCCGGCTTCGAGCCCGCGCACCACGTCTGCGGTGTCGGACTTGGCGGTCAGCATGATGACCGGCACATCGGACTCGGCGCGGATGAGCCGGCAGATCTCGATGCCGTCCATGCCGGGCAGCATGAGATCGAGGAGGACGAGCTCCGGGCGGGTGCGCCGGAAGGCCTCCAGCGCCGCCGCGCCATCGTGGCAGAAGCTCGGCTCGTATTCGTCGTTGCGCAGCACGATGCCGATCATCTCCGCCAGCGCTTCGTCGTCATCGACGACGAGAATCCTGCCCTTCATGCGCGTATCCGTCCTGCCCTGCCGGGCGTGTGAGGCTCGCCCCGCGTGATGCGGCGGGGCCCGTCCTTCGCCATCCTAGGCGAGAGCACGGGCGCTTCCCGGGGAGGTGGGCGGGCCGGACGGTCACGACATCACAACAACGCCTCGAGGTCGTCGTGCCTCACCACGTCGAGCGCGTCGGCGAGGTCGCGGGAGGCGATGGCCGCCGCGCGCAGCGGCCCCGGTGCGAGTGGACTCGCCGGCGGGTCGCTCACCGGGAGCGCCCCGCGCGCGGCGGCCGGAAGGCCGCTGCGCCGCCACGGCGGGGCCAGGGCGGCCGCCCTGGCGGAGACCCTGGTCCCTGGAGCTGCCGGCGGCACCTGCAGCACGACGTCGCGCCCCGCCTCCACGAGCGCGGCGATGCCCTCCCACTCCCCCGGGTGTTCGCCGGGGGCCGGGAGGCGCAGCGCGGCCGCGGCGGCGCCGGGTGTTAGCAATGGGTGGACCGGGAGCCAGGCGGCGGTGGCGGTGGCCAGCGCCTCCCAGGCCGCCGCGATGTCTGCCCGTTCCGGCGCCTTCAGGAGGCGAAAGCCGGAGGAGGAACGCACACGCCCGGCGAGCACGGCGTCGAGGCCCGGCTCGCGGACGTCGAGCACCGGGTGCGCGCCGGGCAGCGACGCCGCCGTGGCGGCGGCCAGCTCGGCGAGACCGTGGGCCCAGGACTGCATGACATCGCGGAGCGCACCGAGGTCGGAGAGCACCGGCTCGCCGCTCGGCAGGGCCAACGCCGCGGCGAGCGTGGCCGGCCCCGCCACCGCGATGACCGTGGGACCTGCGTCCTCGCCCGCCAGCACATCGGCGGTCAGGGACACGAGCGAGGAGTGAGCGGCGCGCAGCCGGCGCACCTCGGCCGAGTCCCCCACGCGCGCGGCGGTCAGCCGGAAGCCCTGCGGCGTCAGGCCAACGTTGAGGCCGGCCAGGTGGGTGATGGTGCGACCGAGCGCCTCGGTGCCCGGGCTGAGCT
>JALAHE010000060.1 GCA_022712075.1 Galactobacter sp. | reverse complement strand
CGCTAAGGGGAGGTGGGGCTGACGACAACTAACGATTGTGTCTAGGCTCTGCTCATGAGTGATGCACAGGTGACCCTCTACGGCGCGGACTGGTGCCGCGACTGCCTTCGTTCCAAGAAGCTCCTCGACAAGCTCGAGGTGCCCTTCAATTACATCGACCTCGTGGCCACGCCCGAGGCCTCCGACGACGCCGAACGCATCTCCGGGCGCAAGAACATCCCCGTGGTGGTGCTTCCGGACGGTTCGCATCTCGTGGAGCCCTCCGACGAGGAACTGCGCGTGAAGCTCAAGCAGACGGGCGTCATCTGAGCGCCGTTCCGACTGCCCTTCCGGGCTGACGAACGTTGCGCGGCGCGTGACGCCCCGTGAACGCAGAAGGCCCCGACCGCTGGCGGTCGGGGCCTTCCCCGTCACTCGTATCCTCGAGTGCCTCCACGGTAGGCGGCGCGCTTGTGCCTGGGCTGTGCGCCGGGCCGCCGATGCACAGCCCACCGGCTTCCGGAAGGCGTAGCGTGAGGCCATGCACGACGACGCCAGCTCACCTTCCGCCGACGCCTCACCGGCCGCTGGCCCAACGGCCGGTCCCGGCCGCACGGTGACGCGGCTCGCGATCCTCGACGACTTTCAGGACGCGGCGCTCTCCAGCGCCGACTTCGCCCCGCTGCGCGAGCGCGGCGTGGAGCTCACCGTCTTCACCCACTCGCTCGGCACCGATCCCGGCGCCATCGCCGAGGCCCTCGAACCCTTCGACGCCGTCATCGCGATGCGCGAGCGCACGCCGTTCTCGGCGGAGACGCTCGGTCTGCTCCCCCGCCTCCAGCTCATCGTCAACACTGGACGCGGGGTGCCGCACATCGACCTGGAGGCCGCCCGCGCCCGCGGCGTGGCGGTGTACACGACGGGCGGTTCAGCCGCCGGGGCCCCCGAGCTGACCTGGGCGCTCATGCTGGCCGCGCTGCGCCACCTGCCCACCGAGCTCACCAACGGCGCCGAGGGTCGTTGGCAGACCACCGTGGGCCGGGAGGCCGCGGGGCTGACGCTCGGCGTCGTGGGGCTCGGCCGGATCGGCTCACGCATGGCCGCCTACGGGAACGCGTTTGGCATGAACGTCCTCGCGTGGAGCCCGCGGCTGGACGCTGAACGGGCCAGGGCCGCCGGTGCAGGGTTTGCCCCGAGCCTCCTGGAGCTCGCCGAGCGCAGCGACGTGCTCAGCGTGAACCTCACGCTCGTCCCCGAAACCCAGGGGCTGATCGACGCCGCGGTGCTGCGCGCGCTCGGGCCGCGCGGCCTCCTCGTCAACACGGCCCGCGGCCCGCTCGTGGACGAGCGAGCGCTCGTCGCGGCCCTCAACTCGGGCGAGCTCGGCGCTGCCGCCCTTGACGTCTACGACAGCGAGCCGCTCCCAGCCGATCACCCGCTGCGCAGCGCGAGCAACGCCCTGCTCACCCCGCACATCGGCTTCGTGACAGAGCAGAGCCTCGCCGCCTTCTATGGGCAGGCGGTGGACCGCGTGCTCACCTACCTCGACGGCGGCGACACCGACCGCGTGGCCTGACTCCCCTCACCGGCGCCGCCCGGCACCCGGCCCTCCACACGCCGTCGGGCACCCCTTGCCCACGGCCGCGCCTCGCGGCAGGGTAATCCCCAGGCGGCCGTCCCGGCCGCGGCGACGGCGGGGACAAGGCGGGGAGCATGGGGACAAAGACCAAGGCGGCGCTCGGGCTCATGGCGGCGGGCGGCGCGGCGCTCGGCGGAGTGGCCATCCACGATCTGACCCAGAAGAAGCGCGCCGTGCTGCGCAACTTCCCGGTGATCGGGCACGCGCGCTACCTGTTGGAGGGCATCCGGCCCATGATCCAGCAGTACTTCATCGAGCGGGACTGGGACGGGCGGCCCTTCAACAAGACCACCCGCCAGGTCATCGAGGACCGCTCCGAGGGCACCAAGTCCGAGGAGTCCTTCGGCACGCTGCGGGACGTGGGGCGGCCCGGCTACGAGTGGCTGGTTCACTCCATGGCGCCGCTCGAACCGCCGGAGCTTGAACCGCGCGTCATGGTCGGCGGGCCCGAATGCACCCAGCCGTATTCGATCAGCCTCATGAACGTCTCCGCCATGAGCTTCGGGGCGCTCTCCGCCAACGCCATCCAAGCGCTCAATGAGGGTGCGGCGGCCGGCGGCTTCGCCCACGACACGGGCGAGGGTGGCCTCTCCGACCACCACCGCCACGGCGGCGACCTGATCTGGGAGATCGGCACCGGCTACTTCGGCGCGCGCACGGCCGACGGGCACTTCGATCCAGAGAAGTTCAGGGCCAAGGCCGCCGACCCTCAGGTCAAGATGGTCTCGCTCAAGCTCAGCCAGGGCGCCAAGCCCGGCATCGGAGGCGTGCTGCCCGGGGCCAAGGTCACGGCGGAGATCGCGCGCATCCGCGACGTCCCCGAGGGCCAGAACTGCATTTCCCCGGCCCAGCACTCGGTCTTCGACACCCCGCGCGAGCTCATCGAGTTCATCCGGGAGATGCGGATCCTCGCCGGCGGCAAGCCCACGGGCTTCAAGCTCTGCGTGACCTCCAAGCGGGACGTCCTAGCGCTGTGCAAGGCCATGATCGAGGTGGGCTCGGCACCGGACTTCATCATCATCGACGGCTCCGAGGGCGGCACGGGCGCGGCCCCCGCGGAGTTCGAGGACCACGTCGGCATGCCGCTCACCCAGGGCCTCATGCTCTTCCACAACGCGCTCGTGGGCGCCGGCCTGCGAGACAAGATCAAGCTCGGGGCCTCCGGCAAGGTCGCCGAGGGCAACGACATCGTCAAGCGGCTCATCCAGGGCGCCGACTTCACCAACTCGGCCCGCGCCATGATGATGGCGCTCGGCTGCATCCAGTCGCTCAAGTGTTCAACCGACACGTGCCCGGCGGGCGTCGCCACCCAGGATCCCCGGCGCCAGAAGGCCCTGGACGTTCCGAGCAAGGCCCAGCGCGTCACGCGCTACCACCGCGCCACGGTGGACCAGGCGCTGCGGCTCATCGCCTCCATGGGCGTCCGTTCGGCCGCGGACCTCACCCCGGAGATGCTGCGCCGCAACATCGAGGTGGACTCCAACGCCTCCTACGCCGAGCTCTACCGCTGGCTCAAGCCGGGCGAGCTGCTCGCCGAGCCGCCCGAGGGCTGGGAGCGCGACTGGCGCAAGGCGAGCCCCGACCACTTCGGCTTCAAGGGGGCACTGCACTAGGCCTCAGGCGGCAAACGCCTCCGCGAGGGCGTCGAGCCACGCGCCCCACGCCTCCCGCCACGCCTCGCCGGCCGCGGAGGAGGGGAGCTTCTCGTGCGAGACGTTGATCTTGAGCTTGCCCTTCGCCTCGTCAACGGACAGTCCGGCGATGCCGAGGGAAGCGCCGTCCGGGCCGCTCAGCCCCACGCGGAGCTGCTTGGCCTCGGGCTTGGACCGCAGCGCGGAGGCGAGGCCCGGCAGCAAGGCCAACCGGGCGTCGTCGGACACCCACCAGGCGCGCAGCGCCTCCCGGTGCCCCTCCACGGTCTTGTTCTTCTGGACCGTGAAGGTGCCGTCGGCCATCTGCCCGGGCAGGCGCAGGCCGGCGAGCCGCTCGTAGCTGACCGTGACACCCTGGGCCCACCAGCCGTTGACGTCGAAGTTCTCGTGGACCCATGCGGCGATCGCGGTGTGCCCGGCCTCGCGCCCCGGCCCGGCGTCGATCAGCTCGACCCACTCGGCCCAGTCGTGGCCCGTGTTCTCACGGATCACCTCGTCGCTGAACTCCGGCTCTCCCGCTCCGGTCTCGGCCGTCGCAAACTCGGCCGTGGCCCGGGCCGCCGCGAGGAACGCCTCCCGGGAGGGGGCCAGCCGCTGGGCGACGGCCGCTGGAAGGGTGGTGCTGCTCATGGTGGCTCCGCTCGGACAGGGATCGCGTGCTCGGTACCTTCGAGACTAGTCAGCTCCGCCCGGCTCTGACAGGCTCAGCACGGAACCCGCGCGCCGCGCGCGGGAGGGGGGGGAACACCGTGGAACGCGACATCGTCATCCTCACGGACGGCCTGACCGGGGGCCGTGGCAAGGCCGGCGGCGAGACGCTGTGGACCATCCGGCCCACCGCCGTGGCTTGGTTGCCAGCCGAACGGGCGACCGATCCGGACGCTGCACCCGGGCCAGAGGGCCACATCTGGCGGCAGGACGAGGACAACGTCCTCGAGGCGCTCCAGGCAAAGATCCACGACAACGCGGTGCTCCGCGTGCGGGTTCAGGACGGCGTCGACGAACCCCCGCGCGAGGGCGCGCAGAACCTCGGGGACGGCAGCGAGCCCGGCTGGCACTGGCGCATCGTGGACATCCTCGACCCCGTCCCGGCCCCCGCCCTTGAACGGCTGAGGGAGGAGCGCCTCACGGTGGTGACCGCCCACCACCCCGTCCTGGGAGAGCTCTCCCTCAACCGGGACTTCGGCCAGTACGAGGGCCGTATCCCCTGGCCCGGGAGCGACGGGGACGGGATTCGGCTCCATCTGAGCGCCGGCGCGCCGGAGGAGGACGCGGCAGCGTTCGAGACCGTCGCGGCGCTCGTGGGCAACGCGGCGGCCCTGGACCGCGCGGCCCGTGAAAGGATCGCCGACGACTACCTGGAACTCAAGAACAACGAGTGGCAGGACGACGACGGTCGTCAGTACACGCGGGAGGAATTCATGGCCACGTTGAAGACCTCGAGCCTCACGCTGGACGAGCCGGACGGCGACGATTGGACGCTCTGGTTCGACGACGGCGATCTCTTCTTCGGCCACGGCTTCACCGTGGACTTCGCGGGAGACACCCCCACGGACTCCTGCCTCGTGG
>JALAHE010000059.1 GCA_022712075.1 Galactobacter sp. | reverse complement strand
CTTGGCGCTCATGTGGGGGTGTCCTTCTGTTGCGCGTGGGGAGGGCGGCAGGGAACGGGGCTCGCGCTGGGCCGGGGAGCCTCAGGCGAAAACGGACACACACGACGACGGCGCCATCGCACCTGGTGCGATGGCGCCGTCGTCGTGAGCGGTGCCCGGCAGATGCCGGGACGGGCTCAGTTGGCTGAGGAGGACTCGTCGCCGATCATCGCGGCGGACTCGAGATCCTTCAGCTGACCCTGGATGTAGGTGCGCAGGCGGGAGCGGTAATCGCGCTCGAAGCCACGCAGCTTCTCGATCTGGGTCTCCAGGCCGGACTTCTGGCGCTCGAGCTCGGCCAGCGTCTTGCGCTTGGTCTCCTCGGCGTCCTGCGTCGTCTTGCGCGCGGTAGCCTCGGCGTCGGACACAAGGCCGGCGGCCTTGTCCTTCGCCTCGCCCACCAGGCGGTCACGCTCGGTGGCGCCGGCGGTGACGTACTCGTCGTGCAGCTTCTGGGCCATGGCCAGAACGCCGGCGGCGTTCTCGGCGGAGGAGCTCACCGGGGCGGCGGCAGCGGCGGCCGGCGCGACGGGGGCGGACACGACCGGAGCGGCGACCGGGGCAGGCTCCGCGACGGGCGCGGCTTCCTTGACCTCGGGCTCCTCGGCCTTCGGCTCCTCGGCCGCGGCGGCCTCGGGGACGGCGGCAACGGGGGCCGGGACCGGCTCGGCGGCCTGGACGGGCTTACCCGCCTGGCAATCCGCCAGCTGCGAGCGCAGCTCGTCGTTCTCCTTGTTCAGGCGACGAAGTTCTTCGACGACCTCATCCAGGAAGTCGTCAACCTCGTCCTGGTCGTAGCCCTCGCGAAACTTGGTTGGCTGGAATCGCTTGTTGACTACATCATCTGGCGTCAGAGCCATCGGGGTCACCTCGATAGTTGGATACGTTGGTCGATGCCGCGGGAAGCGACACCGTAACGGTTGGACGTTGGGGCCTAGCTAGCTGCCCCCGCGCCCGATGCCACTCAAGCCGACTATATAACGGGCCCGTGACCTTTCGTGCACCTGCGGGGGAAAACTCGCGGGCTACTACACACCTTGTGCAATCCGCCACACGATCTGTTGAAGGATCGAGAGGACGAAAAACACAACGATGAAGGAGAGGTCAAGCCTGACCCCACCCAGGTTCAGCGGGGGGATGATGCGGCGGACCCACTTCAGCGGCGGGTCCGTGGCTCGGTACACCGTGGAGGCGAACACCAAAGCCGCGCCCTGGGGCCGCCAGGAGCGGGCAAAGAGCTGCACGAAGTCCACCACGATGCGCGCCATCAGCAGCAGCAAAATCACCGAGAGCAGGAAGTACACCAGACCCAGAATGGCGCCCGTGGTTGACATCGTGAAAGGTTCCTCAGCTCTGGTTGAAGAAGGCGGACTGCTCGTCCCCGGCCAGGTCCTCGCCGAGGATCTCGACGCCTGCGGGGGTGAGAAGGAACACCTTATTGGTGACGCGCTCGATGTTGCCGCGGAGGGCAAAAACGAGCCCGGCGGAGAAATCAACGAGGCGCTTGGCCTCCGATTCGCCCATATCGGTCACATTCATGATGACGGGGATGCCGTCACGGAAGCTCTCACCGATGGTCTTGGCATCGTTGTAGGAGCGCGGGTGAACCGTGGTGATCTGACGCAACTGGGTGTCCTCTTCAGGTGCAGCGGCGGCGCGCTTGATGGGGGTGACGGGCGCCCGGAATTCGGTCACCGTCTCCTCGGCCGGTTCCGGAGCCGGTTCGGGCGCCGGGGCGAGGCGCGGGGCCGGAGCGGCCTGCGCCTCGGGAGCCGCCTGACGGGGGGCCGGGTCCGGCTGGACCTGGGCACGCTCCGCCTGCGGCGCCTCTTCACCCTCGGCCAAGCCGAGGTAGATCATGGTCTTGCGGAGTGCTCCAGCCATGGCTGTCTCCTTTTCCCCTCTACAGGTGTGCACGTCACGGTGCTGACGCGACCGCGCACCTCGACGCTACAACAGGCTTTGGCGGCGTCCCAGCACATCCGAGCCGATCCTCAGGCGTGTCGCGCCCGCAGCCACAGCCGCTTCGAGGTCGCCGCTCATGCCCGCAGAGAGCTCCCGCGCCTCCGGGTGATCGCGGCGCAGGCGCTCGGAGAGGGCCGCGAGGCGCTCGAACGCCGGTCGGGGGTCCTCCCCCAGCGGGGCCACGGCCATGAGTCCCCGCAGGCACAGGGCGTCATTCCCGGCGACAAGATCGGCCAGGGCAGCCAACTCCTCGGGCCGCGCACCGCCCCGCGGCGCGTTGGGGTCCTCGCTCAGCGAAGACTCCCCGCGCAGGTCAACCTGCAGGTAGATGCCCGCCGGCTCAGCGCCCGGCTCCGCCTCGGCCCGCCGGGCGGCCGCCTTGCCCAGGGCCGTGACCAGGCCGGCGCGGTCAACGCTGTGCACCTCGCTCGCGAAGCGCAACACGCGGGCCGCCTTGTTGCTCTGTAGCTGGCCGATGAAGTGCCAACGCGGGTGCGCCCCGTTGGCCGCCGCCCCAAGCGCCTTCGGCCCCGCCTCTTGCTCGCGGTTCTCCCCCACATCCTGGACGCCCAGCCCGTGCAGGGCAACGACGTCGGAGGCCGGGAAAAACTTCGTCACGACAATCAGCTCCGGCTCCCGCTCGCGGCCGGCCGCCGCCGTGGCCCGGGTGATGCGCTCGCGGACGGCGCTCAGGTTCTGGCTCAATTCCTGCACACGCTCAGCGGTGGCTGGCGTGAAGACCGTCTCGGTCACTTCGCTTCTTCCTTGATCGGCTCCTCGCCCCGGCGGGGCGAGCTGGCCGGCTCACGATCGTCGCCAACCCAGAGCAGGGTGGCGTTGCGGGGGGCTTTGTCCCCTCCACGGTAGGAGAACCAGGCGCGATCCTCCAAGGTGCACGCGTGGCTCGAGTGCACGAGGACGCCGGCCCGCTCGAGCAAGGCCGCCGAGGCCCCCGGCAGATCGAGGGCCGGCGTGCCCCAGCTCGTGACCGAGGAGATGCCTGGCAGGCTCGCCTCGGCCTCGGCGCGCATGGCTTCCGGAACCTCGTAACACGCGCCGCACACGGCGGGGCCGATCCCCGCCTCGAGCTCGCTGGCTCCCTGCTCCCGCAGCGCCTCGAGCGTCGCCTCCAGGACTCCGCCCAGCAGGCCGGGGCGACCGGCGTGGGCCACGGCCAACACGGTGCGCTTCCCCACGCTCCCGGCGATGGCGACCGGCACGCAGTCTGCCGTGAGCACCACGGGGGCGAGCCCGCCCTCGGCATCAAGCAGCGCGTCCGCCTCGGGCACAGCGGCGCCGGGCGCGGGCGCGGTGGCCACCGTGGCGGAGTGCACCTGGCTCATAAAGGCGCCCCTCAGGGGCCCCAGCCCGTGCCGGCCAGCCAAGGCCGCGCGGGCCGCCGCCACCTCGCCTGGCTCCAGGCCGGTGTGGGAGGCCTGGTTCCCTTCGGCGCGGCCGCTGAAGGCGACGCGCACCCCCGGATGCTTCTCGAAGCGCTCGATCCTCATGCCTCCAGCCTGTCCCCCGGCGGCACGGGCGGCGGGCGGGCCCGCCAGCACGACGACGCCCCGCGCACCGGGGGGTGCGCGGGGCGTCGGCGAGGGACGGCCTGGACGGGGCCTACTTCAGGAAGTCGGGCACATCCAGCTCGTCATTGCCGCGGGGAAGCTCGGGCTCCACGAGCTCGGGG
>JALAHE010000058.1 GCA_022712075.1 Galactobacter sp. | reverse complement strand
GGGGTTGGCTGGGCCGGGGTGGCGCTAGAAGCGGTGATCCACGGGCGGGATGCCGAAGGTGCGGAAGTCGTCGGTGCGCCGATTGGCCCACATGTTCCACCAGTTCTCGTCCTCGCCCCAGACGATCGGCGGACGGTTGTCGTCGTAAATTTGCTCGAGGTCCGTGTAGAGCTCCACCACCGCGCCGGAGTTCTCCACGTAGTAGGCGGCGATGTTGTGGCCGGCGCCGTGGCGGACCGGGCCCCAGATCAGCTCGCGGCCGGCCGCGCCGAGGCGGTCGCCGAGCTTGGCGAGGTCGGCGATGGACTGCGTCTGCCAGGCGTGGTGGTGGAAGGTGTTCTTGCCCTTGATCAGCGCGATTCCGTGATGGTCAGGGTTGCAGCGCATGAAGTAGGCGAAGTCGTCGCCAATCACGTCCGAGAGGCGGAAGTCGAAAATCCGGCGGAGGAACTCCATCATTCCCCGCACGTCCTGCGGGTGGAAGTTGATGTGGCCGTAGCGGTCGGGGCCGAAGCTCAGCAGGCCGCGATCAGCCTTGAGCATGTTGGTGTAGACCTCGAAGATCCACCCCTCGGGGCCAACAAACGCGAAGCCGTCCTCGACACCGAGGCTCAGGGGGCGCTCCGAGACGATCGCGAAGTTCTCGGCGTCCACGCGGCGGCGGATCTCTTTGAGGGCGTCGCCGTCGCGGGCGATCAGGCCGAGCGAGTGGATGCCGTTGCGGCTGGACTCGACGTAGACGAGCTCGTGGTGCACGGCGTTGGCGGAGAGGTAGACCTGGCCGTCAGCGCGATCGGTCTCCCGCAGGCCCAGCAGCTGCGTGGCGTCGAAGAGGGACCCGGCCAGGTCGGTGGTCTGGATGGCCACGTGGCCCATCTCGCTGATCAGTCCCCAGGACATGGCGCTGCTTCCTCCCGCTCGTGCGTGCGGGCCGTGTGGTGCGCCCGCGTGGTCTAAAACACACTATTGCACATATTTTGCATTCTTTGCATCAGAACGCAGAGATTGGGTTTCGGGCGCTCGGGGCGCCAGCGCGTGCTTTGAGGCCGGTTCTGCGCTTTGAGGCGCGGTTTTCCAGCCTCAAAGCGCAGATCGCGCCTCAATGCTGGGAGGGCAGGGGTTCGACGGCGCGCGGCCGGGCCCGGCGGTCCGCGCGCCCGTTGGGGCGCGCGACACCGCCGCGCCTCATCGGCCTGGCGCTCCGCCACCTCCGCGAAACTGCCCGATCGCTTCAGAACTGCCGCAGCCTTCCGGCCGCTCCGAAGCGATCGGGCAGTTTCACTGACAGGGTCCGACCACACGAACCCGTGTGGTCACGATCACACTCACAGGACTCCGCACTGCGGAAACGTGTTTCCATAAGAGGCATGAAGCTCGCGACCCTGCGCACCGGCGCCACCACCCAGGCCGTCCTCGTCAACGAGGACGCCACCCTGTCCCCGCTGCCCGGCTTCGCCGACGTCGGAGCCCTCCTTGCCGCCGGCGAGACCGAGCGGGCTGCCGCCCTCGAGGCCGCGCAGGCCCCGAGCGCCACGCGCCTCCCGGCCGCCGAGCGCGGCCAGCTGGCTCAGCCCGTGCTCAACCCGGCCAAGGTGCTCTGCATCGGCCTGAACTACCACGAGCACATCAAGGAGACCGGAAACGAGGTCCCCACCTTCCCCACGGTCTTCGCCAAGTTCGCGCTGACGCTCACGGGCCCGGACGACGACGTCCAGATCCCGGCCGAGGACCACCGCCTCGACTGGGAGGGCGAGCTCGGCATCGTCATCGGCGCCGGCGGGCGCCGCCTGAGCGAGGAGCAGGCCGCAGAGGCCATCGCCGGCTACACCATCGCCAACGACGTCTCCATGCGCGGCTGGCAGGGCCGCACGGCCGAGTGGACCCAGGGCAAGATCTGGGAGGCCACCACCCCCGTGGGCCCGTGGGTCGTCACCCCGGACGAGTTCGACCCGAACGCGCAGCTGACCACGCGCCTCAACGGCGAGGTGGTCCAGCAGGATTCGGTCGGCAGCACGGTCTTCTCCCCCGCCGCGCTCGTCTCCTACCTCTCCACGATGATCACGCTGCAGCCCGGCGACCTCATCATCACGGGCACCCCGGCCGGCGTGGCCCTGGGCCGCCGCAACGAGGCCGGCCGCCACCCGTGGATGGTCGCGGGCGACGAGATGGTCGTGACGATCGACGGCCTCGGCGAGCAGCACACGCGGCTCGTCTGAGCCCCAGGGCGAAAAACCGCGCCCGCCTGAACAATCCGAGTCCTCGAGGACGCGGATAGTCCAGGAGGGCGCGGTTTTTCCATAGGCGCTCTGCGCGACAGACTGGTCCCATGGCGATTCGTGAGCAGGACCTGACCGTCATCAATGCGTGGGCGGCGAGCTACGCCCCGGACGGCGACGATCGCCTTCGCCTGCGCGCCGACGTGGACGGCCACCACGTGACCATCGTCGAGTCCGTCCGCCTCGACCCCGCCGCCGAGTGGACCGAGACCACCATCGCGCGGCTGAGCTTCACCGCGCTTACCGAGCTGTGGTCGCTCTTCTCGGCCGACGCCGCCGGCGAGTTCCACCCCCACGAGGCGGCGCCAGCCGAGCGGGTCAGCACGCTCCTCGCCGCCATCGACGAGGACGCGGACGCCCTCTTCTGGCGCTGAGCCCCCAGTCCTTGCACTTTCCCCGTTCAATACGCGGGGACACGTGCAAGCACCGGGGAGTGTGAACCCCACCCAGCACGACGCCGGCCGGTCGCCTCCCAGCGGGAGGCAACCGACCGGCGTCGTGCATTGAGGTAGGTGTCAGAGCCAAGAACCTCAGGAGGCCGTGAAGGACCCCGCGGCACCCTTGATGGAGACGGGCTGCGCGCACTCGAGCAGGCCGGCCTTGGAGAACTCCACGCCGAAGCCGGACTGCTTGGAGCCGCCGAAGGGCACGCGCGGGTCGATCGCGCCGTGCTCGTTGACCCACACCGTGCCGGCCTCGAGGCGCAGGGCCACCTCGCGGGCGCGGTCCGGGGACGGGGTCCAGACCGAGGCGCCGAGGCCCACGTCCAGGCCGTTGGCCATCTCGATCGCCTCATCCAGCGAGGAGTAGCGGATGATCGGCAGCGCCGGGCCGAACTGCTCCTGCGCCACGAGCGCGTTGTCGTTCGGCAGGTCGGCCACGAGCGTCGTCGGGTAGAAGTAGCCCGGCGCGGACTCGTCAGGATCGCCGCCGACCAGCACGCGGCCGCCGCCGTCCTTGGCCGCCTGCACCAGCGAGGCCACGATGTCGTACTGCTTCTTGTTCTGCAGCGGGCCGAGGACGTTGTCCTCGGAGAGGCCCACGCCCATCGGCATCGCCTGGGCCACCTTGGTCAGCTCCTCGCAGACGGCGTCGTAGAGGGAATCCGGCACGTAGAGGCGCTTGAGCGCAGCGCAGGTCTGACCCGTGTTGATGAACGCGCCCCAGAAGAGGCCCTCGGCGATCGCGGCGGGATCGGCGTCGTCCAGGACGATGCCGGCGTCGTTGCCGCCGAGCTCCATGGTCACGCGCTTCACCGAATCGGCGGCGGAGCGGATGATCGCCTTGCCCGTGGCGGTGGAGCCCGTGAACATCAGCTTGTCGATGCCCGGGTGCTTGGAGATCGCCTCGCCCACCTCGCGGCCGCCCGGCACCACGATCAGCACGTCGGCCGGCAGGGCCGTGTTGATGACCTGGGCCAGAGCCAGCACGGAGAGCGGCGTGAACTCGGAGGGCTTCATGACCACGGTGTTGCCCATGCGCAGGCTGGGGGCCAGCTGCCACACGGAGATCATCATGGGCCAGTTCCACGGGCCAATCGCGCCCACCACGCCCAGCGGCTTGTGGTGCACCTCGGCGTACGTGGCGTCGTCGTTGACGATCACCTCGGGCTCCACCGGCACGGCGGCCGTGGCGCGCAGCCAGGCCACAGCGCCGCCGACCTCGAAGCGCGCGTTGGGGCCGTTGAGCGGCTTGCCCTGCTCGCGGGAGAGCAGCACGGCGAGCTCCTCGGCGTTCGCCTCGATGGCGTCGGCCGCGGCGTTCAGGAGCTCCACACGGCGGGCGTCGCCCAGCGCGGCCCAGCCGGGCTGCGCGGCGCGGGCCGCTGCCACGGCGGCGTCGAGCGCGGCGACGCCGGGCTCGGCGACGCGGCCGACCGGCTCGCCCGTGGCCGGGTCGAGGATGGTGCGTCCGCCGGAGGCCGGCTGGATGGAATCAAGAAGAGTGCTCAAGGTCTGCTCCGTTTCGGCTTGGGTGGTCCGGCGCTCAGGCGCCGAGGAGAAGGTCGGCGGCCTTTTCGCCCACCATGATGGCGGGGGCGTTGGTGTTGCCGCGCGGGACGGTGGGCATGATCGAGGCGTCGGCAACGCGCAGGCCCACCACGCCGCGCACGCGCAGCTGCGGATCCACGACGGAGTCGTCGCCCACGCCCATCTTGCACGTCCCGACCTGGTGGTGGTAGGTCCCGGCCAAAGCGCGGACGAGCGAGCGGATCGCATCGCGATCCGCGGGGGCGGAGGAGGGAACGTACTCGCGGGCCACGAACGGCGCCATCGCCTCGTGGCCGCCGATCTCGCGGCACATGATGACGGCGTCGACGAGCGCCTCGACGTCGTAGTCCTCGGCGAGGATGTTCGGGTCCACGAGCGCGGCGGCGGCCGGGTCGGCCGAGGCGATGCGCAGCGTGCCGCGGGAGCGCGGCGCCACGAGGCCCGGCGCAATGGTGAAGCCTTGGGAGGGGGCGTCGCCGCCGTCGGTCGGGTACGGCAGGTGCAGGAAGAGCGGCTGGAGGTCCGGCGCGTTGTCCTCCGTCTGCTGCGAGTGCGCGAAGAGCTGGGACTCCAGCAGGTTGTTGCGCCCGGGAATCAGCGGCGAGGGCGACTCATAAATGTTGCCGACCAGCAGGTGATCGTGCAGGTTCTTGCCGACGCCCGGCAGATCCACGACTACGTCCACGCCGGCGGCGGCCAGGTCGGCGCGGTCGCCCACGCCGGAGCGCTGCAGCACGGCGGGCGAGCCGATGGCGCCGGCGGACAGGATGATCTCGGCACCCGCGGTGGCCACGAGCGTCTCGCCGCCCACGGAGTACTCCACGCCCACGGCTTCCCCGTTGGAAATCACCACGCGGTGCACCAGCGCGTCCGTGGTCACGGTGAGCAGCGGCGAATCCAGCACGGGCACCACAAAGGCCTGCCAGGCGCTGTGGCGCTTGCCGTCCTTGATCGTGGCGTGGTTGAAGCCGGCGCCCTCCATGATCTCGCCGTTGAAGTCCTCGGTGAGGGGGTGGCCAAGCGCCACGGCGGCGTCGACGAACGCCTGCGCCGCGGGGTGGCGAACACGCAGGCGCGAGACGTGCAGCGGGCCGCCGGCGCCGTGGAACTCGGACGCACCGTCCTCGTGGTCCTCGGAGCGCTTGAAGAGCGGCAGCACGGAGTCCCAGCCCCAGCCGGTGTTGCCCTCGGCCTCCCACGCGTCGTAGTCGTCGCGGTGGCCGCGGATGTAGATCATGCCGTTGAGCGAGGAGGAACCACCCAGCACCTTGCCGCGGGGCCAGAACAGCTCGCGGCCGCCGGCGTGCTGCTGCGCGGTGGTCATGACGGCCCAATCGTTGGGGCCGGTCAGGAGGGCGGGCCAGCCCTGGGGGCTGTGGATGTTGGGGTCGGTGTCCACGGAGCCGGCCTCGATGACGTGCACGCTGTGCCCGGCGTCAATGAGCCGCCTCGTCAGCGAGCTGCCGGCCGATCCGGCGCCGATGACGATGTAGTCGCTCTGCTGCGGCATGCTTTCCTCCTGCTTCGGTGCCGGTGGGGATCGCCGGCCTGCCACCAGCCTGGCCCGCGGCCGCCCGCCGGGCATGGGCCTGACGCGCACCGCAGTGTGCACCACGCGCACTCCTGTGATGCGCGTCACTGCCGTGTGCCACACTGGACGAAGACGCGAGGAGGGGTCATGGCAGCAGGTGCCGTCGAGGTGTTCGACGCCGGTGCCCTGGCCGCGCCCGACCGCTTCGATGGCTGGCGCCAGGCCGTCAACGAGGCCTTCGTGCCGTTGCACGCCACGCCCCTGGGCGGGCCCCTTTCACTGCACGACGGCGCCCGCTCGCCTCGCGCGCTCGGCGCGTCTGGCGCTGGGGCCGGGTCACGCGGCGTCGGACCATCCCTCGCCGGTGGGGCGGGCGGTCCCGCGCCCGGTGCCGAAGGCCCCGGCTTCTCCGGCGCCCTGCTGAGCCAGGACCTCGGCGCCGCCTGCGCCACGGAGGTGGCCGGAACCGCCGTGCGGGTCTGGCGGGACGCCGCCGCGATCGCTCATGCCGATCCGGGTATCTACAAGCTGGGACTGCAGGTGCACGGCTATTCGGTGCTCGCGCAGGACGGGCGCGAAGCGGCACTCACGCCGGGCGACCTCGCCATCTACGACACCACGCGGCCCTACTCGCTGGACTTCGAGGACCGCTTCAGCATGTTTGTCCTCATGATCCCGCGCGACCGCCTGGGCCTCACCCCGGCGCAGGTCGCGCGACTGACGGCCGAGCGCATCTCGGGCCGCCACGGGCTGGGTGCCCTGGCCTCGAGCCTCTTGGGTGGCCTCGGGCGCGCCCTGCGCACGGGCGGGGTGGACCCCGAGCCGCGGGCCGTCGACGCCGTGCTGGATCTGGTCCAGGCCACCTTGCTGCAGCGGCTCGGACCCGAACCGAGCGTGCCCACCGCCGACGTGGTGTTCGCCGCCGCCTGCGCGTACATCGACGAGCACGTGGGCCGCCCCGAGCTCAGCGTCGAGGAGGTCGCGGCCGCGCAGCACGTCTCGGTGCGCTACCTTCAGCAGCTCTTCTCCCAGCGCGGGGCCACGCCCAGCGCCTGGATCCGCCGCCGGCGCCTGGAGGGCTGCCGCGCCGACCTGGCCGACCCGCGCCTGGCCTCCCGCCCGGTCTCGGCGATCGGCGCACACTGGGGCTTCGCCGATGCCTCCGGCTTCGCCCGCGCGTTCAAGGCCGCCGAGGGGCTCACGCCCGGCGAGTACCGCGCGGAGCGCCTGGCCCGCTAGGCCGAGCGCGCAGCGAACAGGGCGAAGCGCTCAAGCACGCCCGGCCAGCCGCGCTCGTAGTCGGCGCGGGCCTCGGGGCCGTCGTCGCTGCGCTCCCACCCGGAATGCTCGAGCCGCACCTCGGTGCCCTGCACGAGGCCGTCCGTCGTGGCTACCGGCACGGAGGCCAACCGCACGGAGAGGCGCGTGGCCTCGGCCGGCGTGCCGCCAGGGTGCCAAGTGGTCTCGAGCCAGCGGCCGGCCGCGTGGTCCATGACCGTTCCCCACACGGCCTCCTCCCCTGACGGAGAGGTCTCCACGATCGCCCCGGCGCGGAATCCGACGGTGGCGCCCGCACCAAAGACGCCGTGGCCCTCCACGGGCCACCACTCACCGATCCGGGCGGTCAGCACCCGATCCGCCGCTTCTGGCGGCACCGGAACGATCACGCGGTGGACCACGGGCGCGAGCGCTCCTGGGTGAGAGGCCATGTCACCCACCGCGGATAACGCGCGCGGCGTGGGCCAGATCGCGCCGAGCCTCCGGGGTGGCGATGGCCGTCACGTGGACGTGGAAGCCCCCGGGGATCTGCACGAAGTCAACGTCGACGCCCGCCTCCCTGGCCCGCTGGGCCAGCAGGAGGGTGTCGGGCAGCAGCAGGTCCCGGTCACCGTGGAAGATGGTCATCGGCGGGAGGCCCTCGAAGGAGCCGAACAGCGGGCTGATCATCGGGTCGGTCAACTCGCGCTCTCCGGCCCAGGCGACGCCGGCCGCCCTGATCTGCCGGATGTTGAGCATGGGGTCCCGCGATTCAAGCGCCAGCGCCTCGGGATTGACGAAGCGATAGTCGGCCGCGGGAGAAAAGAGCACCAGGTGGTCGGCCGCCCGGCGGCCCGCATCCCGGTCGCGGAAGGCCTGAATGACGGAAAGGGAGC
>JALAHE010000057.1 GCA_022712075.1 Galactobacter sp. | reverse complement strand
CGCCGAGGACGTCCGCGCCGCCCAGGAGTGGGGTCAGAAGGCCCTTGCCGCCTCCCAGAAGGCCGACGAGTTCCGCACCGCCGGCAAGGCAGTTGACGCCGACAAGTTCGACAACCTCGCCAAGGTGGCCCTGCAGCGTCAGCTCTCCTCGGAGAACGAAGCGAAGCAGGCCGAGCCGACCATCGCCTCCCAGGAGGAGGTCGTGGAGAAGCTCAAGTCGGGCCTCACGCAGATGAAGGGCAAGCTCACCGAGCTGCAGAACAAGCGCAACGAGCTCGTGGCGCGCCAGAAGACGGCCCAGGCCCAGTCCGCCGTCAACGACGCCGTCAAGAGCATCGACATCATGGACCCGACCTCCGAGGTTTCCCGCTTCGAGGAGAAGGTCCGTCGCGAGGAGGCCCGCGTGCGCGGCCAGCAGGAGCTTGCGGCCTCCAGCCTCGACTCCCAGTTTGACCAGCTGCAGGACCTCGGTGAGCAGACCGAGATCGAGGCCCGCCTCGCGGCCCTCAAGGCCGGCGGCGCGCAGGGTCAGCTCAGCAACTGAGTACCTCCCCCGCTCACGGGGGATGACGCTCACGGAGGGCGTCGGACGCGGACAACGCGGCCGGCGCCCTTCGCCGTTCCCGGGCGCTCGCGGGACCACGTGGTCCGCGGGTCCCCGTTGTCCTCGGGTCCCTCGATGTCTTCCGGGCCATCGTGTCCGCGTACTGACCAGTCGGTCCGCCCGCTGCACACCAGGGGGCAAGAACGCGGACCAGCCGCGTCGGCCGGCTTCTCGCTGGCCGACGACACCTGGCCCAAGAGCGAGCCGGGCATGGCAAAGGCCCCCGTCTTCGAGAAGACGAGGGCCCTGCTTTCGTTGCGGGGACAGGATTTGAACCTGTGACCTCCGGGTTATGAGCCCGGCGAGCTACCGAACTGCTCCACCCCGCGGCGATGAATTAACTTTATCCCGGGGACCTTAGAAAGATCCAATCGAGCGGGAGTGCCCTTCCTCACACGAAGGATTCGAGGACGCGGACCTGGCGTCGGCTCCCGAGCGGGCATGGCAAAGGCCCCCGTCTTCGAGAAGACGGGGGCCTTGCTTTCGTTGCGGGGACAGGATTTGAACCTGTGACCTCCGGGTTATGAGCCCGGCGAGCTACCGAACTGCTCCACCCCGCGGCGATGTCTCAAGCTTACAGGCAGGTGAGCCTGGGACCAAATCGGGGTGAGGTGGCAGCGCCACCTCACCCCGATGCTGGCCCCTTGCGGGGCGGCCTACGGCGTCAGTTGCTCGCCGAAGGGCTCGGCGTTGCAGCACCGTCCGTGGCCGGGGCCGAGGACTCCGTCGACGTCTTGCCGTCGCCCGTCGCCGCCTTGATGGCGTCGTCGGCCTCGGTGGCCGCCTCGAGCGCCTTCTGGAGCTTGGACTGTGCCGTGCCGTACTTGGCGAAGTCGCCGTTCTTGAGCGCCTCCTGGCCCTCGGCGATGGCGTCCTTGGCCTGCTTGAGCGCCGCCGTGAGCTTCTCCTGCTCCGTCTGGTCAGGCGTGGTGGTGCCGCCGTCACTCCCCCCGGTCTCGCCCTCGCCGGTTTGGGCGCCGGAGCTGCCCTTGAAGACCTGGTCGAGCGCCTCGTTGAGGGTGTCGGCAAAGCCGACCTCGTTGCCGTAGGAGACCAGCACCTTGCGCAGCGAGGGGTAGCTCGTATCACCAGTGGACTTCACGTAGACCGGCTGCACGTACAGGATGCCGCCGCCCACTGGAAGGTTGAGCAGATTGCCCTTGATGACCTGCGCGGAACCGCCGGTGTTGCCGAGGATGTTCAGCGTGGTGGACACCGACTGGTTCGCGTTGAAGTTCTGCTGCGCCTGGCCGGGGCCGGGCACGGGCTTCTGCGTGGGCAGCTTGAGCAGCGTGAGCTGGCCGTAGCTCTTGCCCTTCTCGCCGGCCGTGGTGCCCGCGTCACCGTCCGCGGCGAGGAAGCCGTACATCAGGTTGCGCTGGTTGCTCGTGCCGGACTGCTGGGGGATGTACGAGGAGGTCAGCGAGAAGGAGTCGCTTGTCGCCTTGGGCAGCTTGAGGGACATGTAGTACGGCGGCTGCTTGGGGCTCGCGGCGGCCGAGGCCGTGGCCGTCGGATCGTTCGGGACCTGCCACGCATCGTTGCCGTCGTAGAACGAGTCGGCGTTCGTCACGTGGTACTGGCCGAGCAGCTCGCGCTGCACCTTGAACAGGTCCTCGGGGTAACGCACGTGCTCCATGAGCTCGGCGCTCATCTCGGAGATCGGCTTCACCGTGTTCGGGAAGACCTTCTGCCAGGCCTTCAGCAGCGGCTCGTCGGGCTCCCAGGCGTAGAGCTCCACCTTGCCGTCGTAGGCGTCAACGGTGGCCTTGACCGAGTTGCGGATGTAGTTCACCTGGTTGGAGAACTGATCCTGCACGGACGAGGAGCCGGTGGTCTGCGAGTCGCGCACCGCGTCGCCGAAGCTCTGCGACTTCGAGTACGGGTACTGGTTCGAGGTCGTGTAGGCGTCAACGATCCACTTCACCCGGCCGTCCACGATGGCCGGGTACGCGGCGGAGTCGACCGTCAGGTACGGGGCCACCTCGCGCACGCGCTGCTGAGGATCGCGGTCGTACAGGATCTGCGACTTCTCGTTCACGGCGTCGGAGAGCATGAGGTCCATGGAGCTGAACTTCACGGCGTAGGCGAGGCGGTTGAAGAAGTTTCCAACCGTGGGTCCACCGTCACCGGAGAACGTGTTGCGCACGTCCTCGCCGCCGTTCGAGGAGGCGGGACGATCGAGCTCACGCGGGTCCCAGCCCTCCGGGCCGCCGACCACGGAGAAATCGGGCGAGCTCTGGCCGAAGTAGATGCGCGGCTCGTAGGTGGAGTCGTCCGCCAGCACGCCGGAGGACGGGATGTTGCCGAGCATGAAATCGGGGTCACCGGAGCTCGTGCCGCGGTTGCCGTAGGCGGCAACCACGCCGTAGCCGTGCGTGTAGGTGATGTGCTTGTTCACCCACGAGGAGTTGGGCTCCTTGGCGTCCTTGTTCAGCTCGCGCGCCGCGATGACGGTGTCCTGGGTCTTCCCGTCCACGGTGTAGCGATCAACCGCGAGCGTGTCGGGGAAGGTGTAGTAGCCACGCTGCTGCTGGATCTGCGAGAACGCCGGGGAGACGATCGAGGGATCCAGGAGGCGGATGTTGGTGGTCGTTGCGGCGTCCTTGGCCAGCGCGTCCTTCTCCGGCGAGGTCTTCGCGTCGTAGTCCTCCACCTTGACCTCGTCCAGGCCGTACGCGGAGCGCGTCATGTCGATATTGCGCTGGATAAACGTACGCTCCATCGACTTCTGCGAGGGCTGGACCTGCAGCTGCTGGATGGCGGCGGGGTAGATCATGCCGGCCACGATGCCGACCACAACGATCATGGCCGCACCGATGAGCGGCAGGCGCCAACGGCCCATGGCCGCTCCAACGATGAAGAGGATGGCCACGGCGATGGCCGCGATCGCGAGGATGGTGCGCGTCGGAATGACGGCGTGCACATCGGTGTAGAGGGCGCCGGGCACGCGGCCCGACTGGTTCAGCACGGTGTCGTACTGCGCCATCCAGAAGCTCACGCCCTGGACCAGCAGGAACAGGGCCACGGAGATGGCCACCTGCCAGGTGGCGGCACGCGTGATGTGCAGGCCGCCGCGGTCCTGGAGGCGGATGCCGCCGAAGAGGTAGTGCCCAACGATTCCGGCGATGCCGCTGAAGAGCACCACGGAGGACACGAAGCCGATCACGAGCTTCAGGAAGGGAAGCGTGGCGACAAAGAAGCCAACGTCCAGCCCGAACTGCGGATCGGTCTCGCCAAAGGGCTCGCGGTGCAGGAAGAGCTGCACGGTCTGCCAGCCGGTGCTCAGCGTGATCGCTGCGAACGCGCCGATCACGAGCGGCACGGCGATCATGGCGAGGCGGCGGGCCGACTGCACCTGATGCTCGAAGCGGGCCATGGGGTCATCGGCGCGCTCGGAGGGCGCGTAGACGGGACGGTTGCGCCAGGCCAGGAAGATCTGCACCCACACGGCTGCGCCCATGAGCAGCAGGCCGATGACGAACAGGACCACCTTGGTGAGCGTCTCGGTCCAGAACACCCCGGAGTAGCCGAGCTGATCGAACCAGAGGACGTCGGTGTAGAAGTGTGCGAAGAGCACGAAGGCTCCCACGAGCGCCACCAAGACGATGATCGCGGGAAGCAACGGCCCCATCCGGCGCGGTGCCTCGGCTTCGGCGGATCCACCTCCGCCGCGGCCTGAAGTAGGGAAGGGGAAACTCGGTCCGGTACTCACGCAGGATCCTGTCAGTCGTTGACGTGCAACAGCTACACCCCGGTGCCATGAAGCACCAAGGTGCGAGTTTTCATTCTGCCAGGAAAGTGGCCCTTGCCACGCACGACGGCGAGATCCTCAGCTCAGGGCGCATCCGCTGGCCCGCGCGGCGGGGCTGGAAGGCGCCCCAGTGCCGTCGGGCAGGTCCCCGCCGCGCCCGCCCAGGCGGGCGGATCGGGCGGCCATTCGGGGACGGCCCAGCCGCCCCGGCCCTGGTCAGTCGCGGCGCAGATCAGCCGCAGCGCTTGAGCCCGGCGGTATCGGCTTCGTCGGCGAGCTGCTGCAGCACGCCGCGCGCCTCCTTGAGCGTGGAGACTGAGTACACGTCCAGCCCGTCCGGCACGCGGCCGGCGAGCTCGGCGCAGTTGTCGGCGGGGGCGAGGAAGACCGTGGCGCCGGCGTCGCGGGCCCCGGCGACCTTCTGCGCGATGCCGCCGATGGCGCCGATGGTGCCCTCGGTGTCGATGGTGCCCGTGCCCGCCACGTGCCGCTCGCCCGCCAGGCTGCCCGGCGTGAGCTCGTCGATGATGCCGAGAGCAAGCATGGTGCCCGCGCTCGGGCCGCCGATGTTTTCGATCGCAAAGTCGATCGTGAAGGGCAGCTTGAAGTCGGCGGAGATCATCACGCCGAGCGAGGGTTTGCCGTCCTGGCCAGCCGCAACGTTGAGTTTCAGCTCCTGCTTCTTACCATCGCGCAGGACGGTGGCCGTGGCGCTCTCCTCCGTGCTGGCCCGCACGGCCTGCTGCAGCGAGGCCGGGTCCGAAATCTTGGCCCCGTTGAACTCCAGCACGGTGTCGTTCTCCTTGAGCACCTTGGAGTTGGCGTCGGTCGCGAAGCCGGAGATGACGGTGCTGGTGGAGTAGTCGATCTTGAGTTCGTTGAGGGCCGCCAGGGTGGCCAGCTGCTGCGAGCTGCTCATCTGCACCGCCGACTGCGCCGTCTGCTCCTCGGCGGTGGTGCCGGCCGGGTACTGGTACTCGCGCGGCACGATGTCCCGCACGGGGTCCAGCCACGCGGCGATCGTCTCAAGGCCGCTGATGCTCGCGCCGGGTCGCCCCTGCGCGGAGACCGTCGTGAGGTCGAGGCGACTCTGGGAGGGATAGGTCTTGGTCCCGGAGATCTGCACGATCTGCTTGCCTGACCACTCCCCCAGGGTGTTCACGACCGGACCCGGCGCCTCCAGCACAAAGGGAGAGAAGCCGACGATGGCCACGAGCGAGAGCAACGTGGCCGCCGCGGAGCTACGGCGCATCCAGCGCTGGGCCTGGCGTCCGGGACGGACGGGGGTGACGGGCACAAAAAACTCCTGCTTGGCTTGCTGCACGACGGCGGGCGGCCGGCTGGGTGCCTCCCTCGCCTTCGAGCGAGTCGAGGCGGGCGGCGTTGCTGAGGCGTTCCGGCGTCCCCGAGCACTCTACCGGCGGGCGCTGAGGCCTTGCTGTGCCGTGAGCGAACCACAGGCGCCGCCCAGTCCCCCGCGAGTACCGTGGTGTCATGGCCGAGAACGATCACCGTCCAGACCCCGACGACGACCAGCCCCAGGATCCGCTCTCCCGCATGTTCGGGCAGTTCATGAACCAGGGTGGCGCCGGGATGCCCGACGCCTCCTCGATGCAGGCGATGTTTTCGCAGCTGCAGTCCTTCTTCGGCGCCATGGCGGCGGGCGGCACCGGTCCCGTGAACTGGACCCTCGCCAAGGAAACAGCCCAGCGCGCCGTGGCTGACGAAACCACGGTCACGCAGGCGCAGGCCAGCGACGTCTTCGAGTCCGCCAAGCTCGCCCAGCTCTGGCTTGACGCCGCCACCGACTTCCCCGACGCCAACGGCCAGCCGCGCGCCCTGCGCCGCTCGCAATGGGTCGAGGCCAGCCTGCCGCAGTGGCAGAGCCTTGCCGAACCCGTCGCGGCCTCCGCCGCCGAGGCCGTCTCCGGCTCGCTCGCGAGCCAGATCCCGCCGGAGCTTGCCGGCTTCATGGGGCAGGCCGGGGGCATGCTGTCCTCGCTCGGCGGGACGCTGTTCGGCGCCCAGCTCGGCGGTGCCGTCGGCTCGCTCGCCTCCGAGGTGCTCAGCGGCACCGACGCCGGCCTGCCGCTGGCCGGCAAGACCTTCGGTCTCGTGTCGCAGAACGTCGACGCGTTCATCGAGGAGCTCGACCTTCCGCGCCAGGAGGTGGTGCTCTACCTCGCCCTGCGCGAGTCGGCCCACCTGCGCCTCTTCCACGGCGCCCCGTGGCTGCAGGATCACGTGCTCGGCCTCGTGAAGGACTTTGCCTCCGGCATCAACATCGACACGAGCGCCATCCAGGAGCGCCTGCAGGGCGTGGATCCGACCGATCCGGCCGCGCTGCAGGAGCTCATGAGCGGCGGCCTCGTGGCCCCCAGCACCACGCCCCGCCAGCGCGCCGCGCTCGAGCGACTGGAGACCACGCTTGCCCTCATCGAGGGCTGGGTGGACGCCGTCGTCACGGCGGCCTCGACCAATCTGCCCTCGGCCCCTGCGCTGCGCGAGATGCTGCGCCGCCGCCGCGCCACGGGCGGCCCGGCCGAGCAGGCCTTCGCCGGGCTCGTTGGCCTCGAGCTTCGCCCGCGCCGCGCCCGCGAGGCAGCGGCCCTATGGGAGAAGATCGCCGAGGATCGCGGTGCGAGCGAACGCGACGCACTGTGGGCCGAGCTGGGGCTCATTCCCACGGCCGAGGACCTCGACGACCCGGTTGGCTTCTTCGATCGCCGCGCCCTGATTGGCGCGAGCGACGACGAGTTCGACGCCGCGCTCTCCGCTTGGCTGGACGGGACGCCCCAGGGCGAGACCCCCGACGAGCCGACGGCTGGCGACGACGGGGACACCCCGAAGGCCTGAGCCCGTCGCTCGGCACCGCCACCGCGGGCCGCGAATCATGGCTGAAGCATGGATCGCGGCCCGCGGTGCGTCTGCAGGGCGTACACGGGGCCCGGCGAGGGGTCCGCCTCAGCGTTGCCCCCAGCGCTCGTCCTCGTCCGGTTCCCAGTCCCGCATCCAGTCCTCGTCCGGGTCCTCGGGCCCACCCGGGAGGTCGTGGGGGAAAGCTCCCGGCACGCCGGCGCGGGCCGCCGCCCACTCGACCCCGTGCAGGAACGCGTGGGCCTCCGCGCTGCGGGGATAGCGGGCCTCGAGCGACTTGAAGTACGGGCCGTGCCCGTCGTCGGCGATCAGGTGCGCCAGTTCGTGCACCAGGACGGCGTCCTGGACCCAAGACGGCATGTCCCGCACCCGCTCCGACACGCGAATGGTGCCGTCCACCGCCGTGGCCGAGGCCCAGCGGCGCTGCTGATTACCGACCCACCGCACTGAGGTGGGTGTCGCCCGGCCCTCGAGGAAGCGCTTGCTCAGGCTCAGCGCGCGTTCGAGGAGTTCGTCGTCGCCGCGCGGGATGCGCGCCTTGCGCTTGAGCATGCGCTCGACCATGGTGGCGACCCATTCCTCCTCCTCCGCCGCGCTGAGGCGCGCCGGGATGGAGACCACGGCCGTGCCCTCACGCCACGAGGCCGACACCGTGCGCGTGCGACGCGTGGAGCGCACCACCTTGACCCGCAGGCCGTCCGACCGGGTGAACTCGCGTTCGCGCTGCGCCATGGTGGCTCTCCCTCCTTCAGCCGCCGCTCTCCGGCGGGTGGGCGGCAAGGCCGCCCGTTCCTTCCCCACGACGCTACCGCCCCGCGGCCGTTCGCCCGCACCGCGCCCCCGCGTCGGTGGAGGGTCGAGCGCGGTGAGGGAAACGCCAAGCGCCGGGTTTTCGCCGTCCCGGGACCAGGCTGTGGATATCCGGGGCGGGACGCTCACCAGGCATGGCAGGGTGTGCCTCCCGGCGCCGGAACGAGCGCCGCCCGAGCGGCCACCCCGGCCCCGCCCTCAGGAGGAAGCATGAGGATCAACCCCAGCTGGCGCGTGGCCTGGGTCGACGAACGCACCGTGCACGTCGGTTCCGGACCGGGTGCCGTGGTGCTGGAGGGGGTGAGCGCCCAGCTGCGACCGTGGCTCGAGCGGCTGTTCCGTGGCGGCCTGTCCGAGGACGACCTGGCCTCGGCCCCCGAGGAGGCAGGTGCCGTCGTTGGCCGCCTGGCTCCGGCGCTCCTGGACGAGGCGGAGGAAGATGCGTCGAAAGCGGTCCCCGGGCTGGCCGGCGATCGGCTGCGCAGCGACGCCCACGCGTGGGCCTCCGCCTATGGTCCCGGCGTGGGGACGGTGCTGGGGCGCCGGCATCGGGCCCACATCTGGATTTCCGGCCTCGACCGGTGCGGGCTCGCCCTCGCGCTGGAACTGGCGGCGGCCGGCGTCGGGCGGCTCAGCGTGCGGGACCGGGGCAAGCTCGAGCCCGGCGACCTCGGCGGATCACCCCTGCGGCTGACCGAGTTGGGCCTACCCCGCTCGGCGGCGTTGGCACGCCACCTGGGCCGGCTCTACCCCCACACGCAGCTGCTGGCTCCCGTTGCCCTGCACGATGCGGTGCGCGGCGTCGACCTCGCGATCCTCGTGTGCCGCGACGGGCTAGCTCCCCGCGACGTTGCCCGGCTCGGCGCGGCGGGCACGCCGGTCCTGCCCGTCGTGTTTCACGAGTCGGGTTTCTCGGTTGGCCCATTGCATTTACCCGAGGCCCCCGGCTGCGCGGCCTGCCGCTGGGAGGCCTGGCCGCTGCGCGAGGACGCCCCGACCGGGGAGGCCGGCCCCGGCGCGACGGCGCCTCCCCCGCAGGAGGCGCCGGAGACCACCTCGGCGTTGCTCGCCGCGGCGCTCGCTGCCCAGAGCGTCGTCATGGTGGTGGACGACGTCAACCTGCCGAGCCTCGTCGAAGGGCGGTACGTGTGCACGCTCGGCTCGGCCGCGGTGCACTTCGAGCCGCTGCCGGCGCGGTGCGGGCACCGCCTCGCCGCCTAGCCGGTGCCTCCCGGGAGCCGCCGGATCGCGGTGCCGGGCGCCGGCCCCGGCGTTAGCGCAGGCCGGCGAGCACGGAGAGCAGATCCTCGCCGAAGCGCTCGAGCTTGGAGCGGCCGATGCCGGGAATCGCCAAGAACTCCTGCGGCGTGCGCGGCATCTCCTCGGCGAGCGCCATGAGGGTCGCGTCCGTGAAGATGACAAACGCCGGCAGGCCCGCCTCCTTCGCGGCGCCGGAGCGCCACTCCCGCAGCGCCTCAAACACGCCTTCGTCGTAGCTGGAGGGGCACGTGGAACAGCGACGTAGCTTGCGCTCGCTCGGCGACTCGAGCGTTGCGCCACACACGCGGCAGCGCACGGGACCCGAGGCCCGCTTGCCGCGCCGCGCGCCGGCCTCCAGCCGTTCCTCGCCCCGCCCGGCGGGAGCGATCCCGGCGAGGAAGCGCGTGCGGCGGCGGCGCCCCCGCCCGCCCGTGGTCCGCGAGAGGGACCAAGACAGGATGATCCGGCGCTGGGCGCGGGTCACGCCCACATAGAAGAGCCTGCGCTCCTCGTCCACATCCGCCTGGGTCTGGGCGAAGGAGATCGGCATGAGCCCCTCGCTCAATCCGGCCAGGAAGACCACCTCCCACTCCAGGCCCTTGGAGGAGTGAAGCGATGCCATGGTGACGCCCTCGACGACGGGGGCGTGCGCCGTGGCCGCGCGGGCCTCGAGCTCCCCGGCGAAGGCCTCCATGGTGAGGTACTCGTCCTCGCCGCGCGCGGCGTCCAGCTCGTCGGCGAGCGCCACGAGGGCCGCGAGCGACTCCCAGCGTTCGCGGACAGCACCGGCCGCGGTGGGGGCGTTGGGCTGCCAGCCGAGCGAACCGAGCAGATCGCGGGTCAACGTGGTGGCTCGCTCGAGCGGGGCGTTGCGCGCCGAGGAGCGGATCTGGGCCAGTCCCTCGCGCACCTCGCGGCGCTGGAAGAAGCGCTCGGCGCCGCGCAGCTGGTAACCGATCCCCGCGGTGGAGAGGGCACGCTCGATCGCCTCCGACTGCCCGTTCGTGCGGTACAGCACGGCGATGTCGCGCAGGCGCGTGCCCTCCTTCACGAGCTGGGAGACGCGCTGCGCGATGAAGGCCGCCTCGGCGTCGTCGTCCGGTAGCTCGTGGTATTCCGGCTCGGGGCCCGCCTCGCGCTGGGCGATGAGTTCGAGGGGCTTGGCCCAGAGGGCTCCGCGCTGCTCGAGCCCGCGCTCTGGATGGCGCGAGGAAAGCAAGCGGTTCGCCAGGTGCACCACCTGCGGGGTGGAGCGGTAGTCGCGCACGAGGTGGACCTCGCGGGCGCCCGGGTGGGTGCGCGTGAACTCGAGCAGGTGGCGGGGCGTGGCCCCCGTAAAGGAGTAGATGGTCTGGCTGGGATCGCCGACCACGCAAACTTCCCCGCGGCCACCCACCCAGAGATCCAGCAGCCGCTGCTGCAGGGGCGAGACGTCCTGGTACTCGTCGACGGTGAAGTGCCGGTACTGCGAGCGCACCTGCGCCGCGACGCGCTCGTCGTCCTCGAGGATACCCACCGTCAGCAGGAGCACGTCCTCGAAGTCGATGAGACCGCGGTCGTTCTTGACGTCCTCGTAGGCCTGGTACACCCGGGCGAGCGCCTGGTGGTCAAGCTCGCCCACCGCCTCGCGCCGGATGGACGGCGCCGCGTAGCTCTCCGGCGTGAGCATTGAAACCTTGGCCCACTCGATCTCCCCCGCGAGGTCGCGGACGGTGGCCCGGTCGGCCGGCAGGCGCAGGCGGCGCGCCGCCTCGGCCACGAGCGGCGCCTTGTGATCAACGAGCGAGGGAAGCAGCCCGCCCACCGACTGCGGCCAGAAGTACTGCAGCTGGCGCAGCGCGGCGGCGTGGAAGGTGTGGGCCTGCACGCCCGCGGCGCCGAGGCCGCGCAGGCGCGTGCGCATCTCGGCGGCGGCGCGGGCCGTGAACGTCACGGCGAGCACCTGCTGCGGCACGTACTCCCCCGCCGCCACGCCGTGGGCGATGCGGTGGGTGATGGCGCGGGTCTTGCCCGTGCCGGCGCCGGCGATGACGCACAGCGGCCCGTGAAGGGTGCTGGCGACCTCAAGCTGTTCTGCATCGAGGCCGGAGAGGATTCGCTCGGTCTCCGCGCTCACTTGGCCTCCCCCGCGCTCTCGCCAGCTGCGGGCACTGCTTGCTCGCCGCCGGCGCCGTTCGGGTCGATGGAGGGCGCCTCGGGAGGCTGCGGCAGCTCGCGGCCGAACCAGCGGCCGAGCAGCGCCCCGGCGATCGAGATCCCTCCGGGGATCCCGATCAGCCCCGAGCTGACCTCGGCCTCCAGCTCGGCGCGTGTGAACCAGCGCGTTGACACGATCTCCTCGCCGTCCGGCGTGGAGTCGGTCCCGAGGGCGCGCGCGGTGAAGCCGAGCATGAGCGAGGCGGGGAACGGCCACGGCTGCGAGCCGGCGTAGACGGGCGTGTCGAGGCGCACCCCTGCCTCCTCCTCGACCTCGCGGACCACGGCCTCCTCGAGCGATTCGCCCGGCTCAACGAATCCGGCAAAGAGCGAGTATCGCTCCCCTCCCCACGCGGCATTGGCGCCGAGCAGCACGCGGTCGGCGTCGTCCGTGACGAGCACGATGACGGCCGGATCGGTGCGCGGGAAGTGTTCGGTCCCCTCGGCGGTGCAGCGCAGCACCCAGCCGGCGTCGACGGCCTCGGTGGGGGCGCCGCAGCGCGCGCAGAAGCGCGTGACCCGGCGCCAATGAACGACGGCGGTCGCCTGGGTCAGGAGCGCGGCCTCACCCAAGGGGAGCTCGGCACCCACCTCCCGCAGGCCGGCGAGCGCGGCGCCCCGCGCCGCCGCCAGGGAGGCGAGCGTCTCCTCGGCGACGGAGGCACACACCCAGTCCACGCCGTCGAGCCGACCGAGCCAGACGAGCGTGTCCGCCGAGCCCAGCTCGGGGAGCAGCTCGGAGGCGAGCGGCGCGGCGAGCGCGGCACCCGCGACGGGGGTCTTCCCGCCCGCGAGCAGGAGCGCCCGCGTGCTCGGAGCCGCCAGCGCCGAGTCAAGCCAGCCCTGCGAGCGCCGGTCCTCGCCTCCCCTGTCCACGGCGCCTCCCGTGAGGAAGAGGGGTCCGAGGGATCCGGGCGCGGAGGAGGAGGCAAACGTCATGGACTCAACGGTAGTCCGCCGGGGCGACGCGCCGGCCATCGGGAAGCCCGCCGGGGCACATCGCGGCCCGAATCACGCCCTGTGAGGGGAGGCGCACAGCGCGTCTCCGTCACACTCAAAGCGCGACGCGCCGGGGATTCCCGGTCCCCCGGCCCTCCCAAGCACGTACGGTGGGCACGTGAAGCGCTCCCCTCTCGACCTCGCCGCCGTGGCCACCGCCGCCGTCCCCGGGCTCAGCGCCGCCAGCGTTGGCTGGTTGCCGGACGACCGCGAGGACTTCTCCTCCGCGCTCGTCATCGACACGCAGGGCGGACGGTGGCGCGTGCGCAGCCCCCGCCACCTGGAGGCCAGCGTTCGGCTCGAGACCGAGCTGCGCGCGCTCGGCGGGCTCTCCCCCGCCGTCCGGGCCACGCTCCCGTTCTCCGTCCCCTCCGTGGCCGGCACCGTGCGCCGCGGCGAGCTCAAGACCTTCGTCTACCACCACCTCGACGGCCACGTGCTCGGCCTCGAGGAACTCGCGGACCACGCCGACGACCTGGGCGCCCAGGTGGGCCGCGCGATCGCCGCCATCCACGCTATGGACCGCGAGACGCTCGAGCGCGCCGGCCTGCCCGGGGAGGACGCCGAGGAGTACCGCCGCGCCAGGCTCTCCGAGCTGGACCAGGTGGCGGCGAGCGGCCTCGTGCCAGCGCGCCTGCTGCGCCGCTGGGAGGCAGCCATGGAGGACGTCTCGCTGTGGCGCTTCAACGCCAGCGCCGTCCACGGCGACCTTCACGAAGAGCAGCTGTTTGTCCACGACGGCCGCCTCGTGGCCGTGACCGGCTGGTCGGACCTGCACGTGGGCGACCCGGCCGAGGACCTCGCCTGGCTCCTGGCGCTCGAGGATCAGCGCGTCATCGACCGCATCGTGGAGGCCTACAGCTCTTGGCGCGGAGACAAGGCGGATCCGCACCTCATGACGCGCGCGACGCTCGCCGCCGAGTTCGCGCTGGCCCGCTGGCTGGCCCGCGCCGTGACGCGCGGCGACCAGGCCCGCATCGACGAGGCGGTCGCGCTGCTGACCGAGCTCGACGAAAACCTGCGCGAGCTCGGAGATAAGCCCATCGGCCTCGTCGAGGCCGCGCCCGAGCGTCCCGCCGCCGCGGCGGCGACCGCCGCCAAGGTCCAGGTGCTCGACGACGCGGCGGAGCCTTCCGGCGCGGGGGTCGCCGAGTCGGTCGAGGCCGAGGCGGAGGCGGAGGCGGAGGCCACGGGGTCCGCGGAGGACGACGCCGTGGAGGCCGACGCCGTGGAGTCGGCGAGCGCGGACCCTGCGCCAGCGGAACCGGTGCCCGCCGCATCGGTGCCCGCCGACGCGAGCCCCGCGAAGACGACCCCCGGGGAGCGCTCGGACGCGGACGCCGAGGAGCACGGCGATCTCGCCGCCGCCTCGCCGTCCACGGACGGGGAACCCGGGATCGAGGCCGGGGCAGCCGAAGCCGAGCCGGCCGCTACCTCCCCGGAGCCGCAGCCGGCGGCCCCCGACGAGGACGCCGAGCCTTCCGCCGGTGGCTCCGCGCAGGATCCGTCCGGTGAGACGGGCCAGGGGGACGACGACACCGAGGACTCCGATGACTCCGATGACTCCGACGGTGCCGTCATCACCGACGCGGACGTGGCTGAACCGCCGACGGAGGCGATCACCGTGGTGCGGCCCAAGGACGCCCCCGAGCAGGGTTAGCCCGCGCGGCCGTCTGGCCCGGCTACTGGCCGCCCTGCACCCGCCACTCTGAACGCGGGAGCTCGCAGTATCCGAGCACCGAGATGAGTTGCTGCTGCGCGCGCTCGGCGCGCGCAACAAAGGCGCCGGCCGAGCCGCGATCGGCGCTCGCGAGCCCCAGCTGCTTGGTCAGGACGGTGTGGCCCGTGGGATCGCGGCGGTCGCGCCACACGAGGTAGGCGGGTGCGCCAGGCGCGGCGGCCACGCCAAGCACATCTGCGCGCGCCACGCGCTGCGAGCCGAGCGGCCCGCGCACGATCACCTCGTGCTGGGTGACCTTGATGCTCTGCCGCAGCAAGGCAAAGTAGATCACCACGCACAGCAGCAGGAACACTCCGCCCACGCCCATCATGGCCGGCGCGCCGCCGGAGGAGATCTGGTCCCCGGTGCCTCGCGCCTGAGAGACCGCCCCGTACGCCAACAGCAGCGCCCCCACGCCGCCGAGCAGGCCGATGACGATCCAGAGGAGCACCCTGGCGCCCTTCGGGATGCCGATGCTGGTTGTTGCCCCGCGGTCCCCCACGCTGTAACCGTCCATGCGTTCCCCCTGGTGCACGGCGCGGGTGGCGGCCCAGGCCAGAACCCGCGAGTGATTCGCTAGGCGCCCCAGTGTAGACGCGCGTTCGGCCGCGGGGCTCTCCCCCGCTAGCCCAGGTCTCCGAGGAGCTCCGCGAGCCGGTCGAGGCGCTCGTCGATCGCGTCCGCGAGCCCGAGGGGTGTGTCGCGTGACTGGGCGAACCCGGCCAGCAGCATCGAGTGCTTTCTCCCGGCCGCATCCACCCACCAGAGCGTGGGCCACCAGGCGCTGGCCGTGTGGATGCCTTCGACCGCCTGCCGCTGAACCGTGCGGTCCCGCATGACGGCCCGCACGCGAACGCGGGTCGCCGAGACGTCCACGCCGCAGCGCTGGAAGCGGTAGCCGAGTACGAGCGAGAGCACCCCCATCACCGCGAGCGCAGCGACGGTGATCGCCGTCCCCGTGGGGCCGAATTCCTCGCCCTCCTGCGCCGGCTCGGAGGAACACGCAGCCCGGCAGGGCAACCAGTCGAGGGCGTTCTCGGGAAGGATGCCGGCCGCCACGAGCGCAAAACCGGAGCACGCGACGGCCGCCAGCGCGCTCACAAGCACCACGCGCCGGCGCAACCCGGGCGGCATGTCCACCCGCTCGTGCGGCTCCCCGAGGCGGCCCACGGCGCCTAGGCCTCGCCGCCCGGGGCCGTGGCGCCGTCGAACAGGTCCGAGATGAGCGCCTCGAGGGCCGCCGCGTCGTCGAGCCGCTCGGGGCGCACCGTGCGCCCGTCGGCCACGTAGTAGAACGCAGCATCGATGGACTCGAGCGGGACGTTCTTGAGGCGCGACCACGCGAGCCGGTACACGGCCAGCTGCAGGGCCTTCTTGGGCAGCTCGGCGGCGCTCGGCACCCTGCCGGTCTTCCAGTCAACGAGGTCCCAGCGCCCGTCCTCCGTGCGGAACACAGCGTCGATGCGGCCGCGCACGCTCACGGGGCCGATGCGCGTCTCCACGGGGGCCTCGACGAACACCGGCTGCCGCTGGGCCCACTCGGAGGCGAGGAACTTCTCCCGCAGCCCATCAAGCACGGGGCCGTCCACGGCGGCGACGTCGGCGAAGAACTCCTCGTCGTCGAGGTCGAACATGCCAACGCGCCCGTAGTGTTCCTCGACCCACGCGTGGAACACCGTGCCCTGGCGGGCCGCCACCCCAGGGCGGTGCGGAACGGGCCGGCGCAGATCGCGCTCCACCTCCTCCCGGTCGTCTGCCGCCTCCACGAAGAGCGAGGCCCGGACGTGGGCGGGAGGCAGGAGCGCAACGGGCTTGGCAGCATCGGCGCGCTCAGCGAGGAGGGCCCGCGCCTCGCGGTCCCACTCCCCACCGTCCTCGGTGAGCGGCTGCGGGATGCCGGCACCGGCCAGCAGCTGCGCGCGCAGCTCGGACACATCGGCGGCGGCGGCCTCCATGGCGGCACGGCGGCTGAACGCCGGAGCCTCCGGCGCGTGCTCCCCGCGCGTGATGATGGGGCCGGCGAGCGGGTCGTAGGGCCATTCGCCGCGCAGGGCCTCGCCCGCGGCTGGATTCTCATCCGGCGACTCGTCCGTCTCGGTCCAAGGGCCGCGCACGGCAAGCGGCTCACCGTCCTGCGACTCAAGGAGCGGCAGCAGGTCCTCGAAGAACACCGACGGCGCCACGGGCTCCTTGTTGGAGCCGTTGAAGCGCGTCGAGGAGCACCACAGCAGCCCGCGCCCGCGGGTCAGCGCCACGTAAGCGAGCCGGCGCTCCTCGCGCTCGGCGTGGCGCACCACCTCGTGGCGGTAGCCCTCGATGACCTCCTTGGTCTTTGAATCCTTCTTTCCCTCCTCGAGGTCGCGCAGTTCTGCCTGATGCTCGGCGACCGCGGCGGGGTCCTCGAGCGCCGTGAACTGCGGCAGCTCGTGCCGATCGCCGCGGAAGGGCCAGGGCAGCTCGGTGGAGCCGGAGGTCCAGCGCGTGACCCGCGAGGAGGGGAAGGTGCCGGTGTTCATGGCCGGCACGGCCACGATGTCCCATTCGAGGCCCTTGGAGGCGTGCACCGTGAGGATCTGCACCGTGCCATCCATGGCGGGCTCGGGCACCGTGGGCAGCCCTCCCTCCTTCTCGCTCGCGGCCTCGAGCCACTCGAGGAAGGTGGTCAGGTCGGGGGCGTCGTCGCCGCCGTCGAAGTGTGCAACCACGTCGGCGAACGCGTCGAGGTGGCGCCGGGCCGCCTGGGGCTCGAGCCCCGGCTTCGCAGCGAGCTCCACGTCGAGGCCCAGCGTGCGCACGATCTCGCTCACGAGCAGCGGCAGCTCCTCCCCCGCGAGCAGGCGCAGGCGGCGCAGCTCATCCCGCAGGGCTGACAGGCGGGCGTGCGCCGCCGCGCCGAGCGTGCGCCCGGCCGACGAGGACCACGTCAGCGAGGGGAGGTTCTCCAGCGCCTCGATGAGGCTCGGCTTCTCGATCACCTCGGGCCCGTCGGCGTGCCCGCGATCCTCGGGGCGCGCGCCGTCGGGCGTCTCGAAATCGGCGGCCACGAGGTGCGCCGCGGCCCAGGCGCGGCGCCTGGCCCTGAACTCGGCGTAGTCGGAGAGCACCATGAGGTCGGCGGGGCCGATGCGCCAACGCGCGCCGGCCAGCAGCCGCATGAGCGCGTCCGAGCGGCCGGGATCCGAGAGGGCGCGCAGCGTTGCGACGACGTCTTGCACCTCGGGCGTGGCGAGCAGCCCGCCGAGGCCAACGATCTCCACGGGAATGCCGCGCTCGCGCAAGGCGAGGGCGATGGGCTCCATGCTCGCCCGCTTGCGGGTCAGGACCGCCACGCTCGGCCAGGCCCCGTCGCGGTGGGAGGCGCGGAAGGCCTCGCGCTCGGCCAGCAGGAAGTCGGCGAGCGCCGCCGCCTCCTCCTCCGTGCTCTCGAGGCGCGCCAGCACGAGTCGCCCCGGCGTCGCGTTCGGGCGCGGCGTCAGCTCCGGCACGCCCAGGCGGGCCGGGCGCGGCAAGGTGACGACGCGCGGGGCGAGCTGGCGCTCCTCCCCCGGCGCCGCGTCGTCGGGCACCTGGGCGGCGTCCCCGCCGTCCTCCAGGCCGGGCAGGCGCCCGCTGATGGGCGCCGACACGGCGTTGGCGGCGGCCAAGAGCGCGACGTCGTTGCGCCAGGCCGTGGTCAGCTCCAGGTGGGCGGCGGGCCGGCTCTCGCCGCCGGGCAGGGTCAGCGCGAAACGCTCGCGGAAGGCCGCGAGCTGGCCGGCGCTCGCGCCGCGGAAGCCGTAGATCGACTGGTTCGGGTCGCCTACCGCGGTGACGGCGTGGCGGCCGTCGGCAAAGAGCCGCGCGAACAGCTCGATCTGCGCGTGCGAGGTGTCCTGGAACTCGTCAAGCAGCACCACCTTGTAGCGCGAGCGATAGGCGGCCGCCACCTCGGGCCGGTCCGCGAGGCGGGCGGCAAAGGCGACAAGGTCGCCGTAGTCCATGACGCCGCGCTTGGCCTTCGCCTTGGCGTACTCCCCCGCCAGCTGCGCCACGACGGCCCGGGCGCGCAGCTTGGAGATGAGGTCGATGGGGGTCTTGCTGCGCGCCGTGGCGCCGAAGGGCAGCTCCTCGATGCGGTCGGCGCGCTCCCGGAGCCACTCCACCGTGTCCGCTGGGTCCACGAGGTGCTCGGCTGCCTGCCCCGCGTAGTTCAGGACGGCGTCGATGAGCGTGGAGCGCGCGCCGAGGTCCTCGTGGGGTCCGTCGTAGGCGTCAACCACGCGCGTGGCGAGCTGCCAGCACTGGGCGGGTCCCCACAGCGGCGCGTCCGGCTCGAGGCCCAGGCGCATGCCGTGCTCCGCCACGAGGGTGTGGGCAAAGGAGTGATAGGTGGACACCGCCGGGTCCATGCCGAGGTCTCCGCTGTCCTCTCCGGCGAGGGCCCCGAGCCCTGCACCGCGCAGCGCCGCGAGGTGCCCGCGCAGGCGCGCCGCGAGCTCGCCGGCGGCCTTGCGCGTAAAGGTCACGCCGAGGATCTCCTCGGGGCGGGCGAGACCGTTGGCCACGAGCCAGACCACGCGGTCGGCCATGGTGGCGGTCTTGCCCGAGCCGGCGCCGGCCACGACGAGGAGCGGCTCGAGCGGCGAGACGATGACCGCGTGCTGCTGCTCCGTGGGCGGGTGGTTGCCGAGCGCCCGCGAGAGCTCGGCGGGGTTGCGCACATCGACGTCGGCGGCGCTGCCTGGCTGACTCACGGAGGCTCCTGCTGCTGAGGGGAAGGGAGAGGGGGCGGACGGCGTGCTCACGGCTCGGTGACCTGCCGACCGTCGGAACAGATGGGGCACACGGCGGGCAACGAGCACCTGAAGTTGGTGCCCTCGTGCATCGCGGCGAAGTCCGGCCTGGCCATCAGGGCGGCAGCATCGTGGACGAGGCCGGTGGCCCAATCGTCCTCGGCGGTGACGCCCGCCTGCTCCAGGACTGCCACCTTCACGTTTTCCTTGCCGATCGCCACGAGCGCCGCCCCGGCCGGCTCGGTGGGCCGGGTCAGCCGCGGCTCGCTCCTGGCAAACTCCGAGAGCGCCCCGGCACGGATGGCGGCCTGATAGGTGCCAAGCTGCGGGTGGCGCTCGGCCTCCGCCTTGGTCGGGAGGGACTTTCCGGTCTTCAGATCGATGATGACGGGCCGGCCGTCCTCGCCGACCTCCACGCGGTCGATCGAACCCGTGAGCTTCACCGGGTGGGCCCCCGGCTCCCGCGCCTCGAGCGGCACCGAGAAGCCCTGCTCCAGGCCGACCGCCACGCGGTCCTTCCCCGCGACGAGTTCGTAGTACTGGGCCAGACGGGTCATCATGCGCGAGGCCCGCTCGTGCTCGCGGCGGCCCTCCCAGTTCTCCGGGAGCTCCAGCTCGTGCCAGTGGCGCTGGAGTGAGGCCATGAGCTCCTCCTCGCCCGCAGCCGGCAGGCGCTCGGCGATGCCGTGAACCAGGGTGCCGAGGCTGCGGGCCAGGTCCGCGGGCGGCAGGCCGTTGGCGGCGGAGACGAACCAGTTCAGCGGCGAGGACAGCACGGCGTCGACTTTGGAGGGCGAGACCCGCACCTCGGCGCGATCCGGCACCACGGGGTCGCTCGAGGACAGGGGCGCCAGGCCCCACCAGGAGACCGGGTCCGCGCCGCGCACGGCGGGATCGGCGAGCGAGAGCAGGGCAAGGACGCCAGCAGCGTCCGCCGCGAGCTCCGGGCTCGGGACCTCCTCCACCGTGCGGCGCAGCAGCGCCGTGAGTGTGCTGAGCGTGCGCGGGCGGGGCACCGCCGTCACCGCTGGTTCCGGTGCGTGCGGCGCGCGGACGAGGTCGAGGAAGCTCGAGGGCGTCGATTCCTCGTCTTGGACCGCCACGAGGTGCACGGCGCGCGTGGCGCGCGTGAGCGCCGTGAGGAACTGGCGCAGCTCGTCGTCGCGCACCGCGCGCAGCTTCTCGCCCACGCTTGCATCGCGCAGCGCGTCCGGGCCGTGCTCGAGCACCGTCACGAGGTCGTCGGAGCGCAGGAGCTGACCGCGCAGGCCGGTGGTGGGCCACTGCCCCTCCTGCAGCCCGGCGATGATGACCGTATCGAACTCGAGGCCGGCGGCGGCCGCGGGCGTCAGGACGCGCACGCGCCCGCCCGCCGCGCCCGTCCTGGCGAGGGAGTCCATGGGCAGGTCCTGGCAAAGCACGT
>JALAHE010000056.1 GCA_022712075.1 Galactobacter sp. | reverse complement strand
CGCCCGGCCCACGAGGGTTCCAAGCCCAAGGCCGAGGGCGAGCGCGCCCCGCGTTCCGAGGGCGGCCGTTCCGAGGGCACGCGCTCCGAGGGGAGCGGCGCCCCGCGTCGCCGCCGTCGCACCCGCCGCGGCGGGCAGGGCGGCGAGGGCCAGCAGGGCGGCGCAGCGGCCTCCGAGTGAGCCAGCTGAACCGCGCCGCGTGGTTCAGCCTCGACGGTGAATCGGCGGTGGTGGCCGGGGATAACCTGGCCGCCACCGCCGCTCTGCCGAGCGGGGCGTTCACGATCGTCTATCTCGACCCCCCGTTCAACACCGGGCGGGTGCAGCGCCGCGAGCGCTTTGTTGGCTCCCGCCTGCCCGACGACGAGGCGGGGCCGGCTCCCGCGCCCGGCGCGCCCGTCCCGGGCGAGACGCAAGTGCCCGCCCAGGCGGGCGGGGGCTCCCAGCCCTCCCCCGCGCCGTCGGGCATCGATGAGTCCGCGCCCCGCGTGGGCGAGGGCGTGCGCAGCGGCTTCCGCGGCGCGAGCTACGCCTCCGTGCGCACTGAGCTGGCGCGCTACAACGACCGCTTCGAGGACTTCTGGGGCTTCCTGTTCCCGCGCCTCGAGGAGGCCTGGCGCCTGCTGGCACCGGACGGCACGCTGTACCTGCACCTCGACTACCGCGAGGCGCACTACGCCAAGGTGGCCATGGACGCGCTCGTGGGCCGCGATCGCTTCGTCAACGAGATCATCTGGGCCTACGACTACGGTGCGCGCCCCAAGCGCCGTTGGCCAGCCAAGCACGACACCATCCTGATGTACGTCAAGGACCCGGCCGCCTACCACTTCGACTCCGCCGAGGTGCAGCGCGAGCCGTACATGGCGCCCGGACTCGTGACCAAGGAGAAGGCGGCGCGCGGCAAGCTGCCGACCGACGTCTGGTGGCACACCATCGTCTCGCCCACGGGCAAGGAGAAGACGGGCTACCCCACGCAGAAGCCGCTCGGCATCCTCAAGCGCATCATCGCCGCCTCCTCCCGCGAAGGCGACTGGGTCCTCGACCTTTTTGCCGGCTCGGGGACCACCGGGGCGGCCGCCGCCGAGCTGGGCCGGCGCTTCGTGTGCGTCGACGCGCACGCCGACGCGGTCGACGTCATGCGCAGGCGCCTGCCTGCGGCGCGCTTCATCGATCTGCGCTGGGATGAGCGGGCCACGGACGGGGAGCCTGGATAGGCTGAGGCGGTGAGTGCCACCACCGACACCCCTCCCCGTCCCAGCGCGGCCCTGCGCCGCGCCCGCCTCGGCGTCTTCGCCAGCTTCCTCGCGTGCGGCTTCGCCGTCGCCACCTGGGTGGTGCACATCCCCCGGCTCATGAACAACACGGGCCTGAACGAGGCGGGGCTCGGGGTGCTGCTCCTGGTGCTCGGTGTGGGCGCGCTCCTGGCCATGCAGGCCGGCGGCTCGCTCGCGGCCCGCTGGGGCTCGCGGCCCGTGCAGGCCTGGGGCACCGTCGTGATGTTCCTGGGGATCGTTGCCGTGTCGCTCGCGCCGGATCCGCTCTGGCTCGGCGCGGGGCTCATGCTCTTCGGCATCGGCAACGGCGCGCTCGACCTGGCCATGAACGAGCAGGCAGTCCGCGTGGAGCAGGCCTATGGACGCCCCATCATGAGCGCCTTCCACGCCTTCTTCTCCGTGGGCGGGGCGCTCGGCGCGCTGCTCGGCGGCACGTTGCTCGCGCTCGACCTGCCCACCGTGGTGTCGATGAGCATCATGGGCGCCGTGTGCGCAGCCGTCGCGCTCGGTGCCCTCCCCGTCCTCATGCCCTCGCACGCCGCCGTCGCGGCGGCCCGGGGCGAGGACCCTGCCCTGGCCGCCGCTGCCCCCGCCCCGGAGCGCTCGCACGTGCTGCGCCTGGGCCTCGTCCTCGGCCTGCTGGCATTCGCGTTCTTCCTCGCCGAGGGCACCGTGAACGACTGGAGCTCGCGCCACGCCGTTGAACACTTCGGCACGAGCGAGTCCCTCGCCGCGGCCGCCTACGGCACCTTCTCCACCGCCATGACCATCGGCCGCCTCTGCGCCGATCGCGTGGCCGGGCGCTTCGGTGCGGGCGCCGTGGTGCGCTACGGCTCGCTCATCGCCGCGGTGGGCCTGCTCGGCGTGGTGTTCCTGCCGAGCTTCGGGTGGGCCGTGGTGGGCTGGGGCCTGTACGGCATCGGCCTCTCCGGCATCGTCCCGCAGCTGTTCACGGCGGCCGGCTCGCTCGTCCCGGGTCCGCGCGGCGCCGTGGTGCTCGCGCGCATCGTGGGCGCCGGCTACGTCGGCATGCTCGCCGGCCCCGCCATCGTGGGCGGCCTGGCCGGCCTCGTGGGGCTCAACGACGCGCTGCTGCTTCCCGTGGTGCTGTGCCTCATCGGTTGCGCGCTGTCCTTCACGCTGCGCCTGGGTGGGCCCGTCGCGACGGGTGCCTCCACCCAGGGCACGACGGCGGGTCCGCGCCAGGGCGCGGACGCCCAGGACGCGTCCCAGGGCTAGGCGGCAGGGCCGGCGCGGCTAGGAGAGGTCGGAGGCCTCGAAGCCCACGTACTCGGGCGCCTCGGTGCGCTCCAGGAGCCGGAGCAGGGCGAGCGGCTCGGTCGTGTTCTCCCCGAGGCGGTTCGGCTTCCCTGCACCGTGGTAGTCGGAGGATCCGGTGACGATCAGGCCGCGCTCGCTCGCGAGCGAGAGCAGCTGCGAGCGCCCCTCGGCCGAGTTGTCGCGGTGGTACACCTCCACGCCGTCCAGGCCGGCCTGCACGACGTCGAGCATGTCCTCGCGCCCGATGACGCGCCCGCGCGCCCCGGCCACCGGGTGGGCCATGACGGCCACCCCGCCGGCGCCGTGGATGAGGCGCACGGCCTCCACGGGGTCCAGGGCAGGTTGGCCCACGTAGTAGGGGCCGCGCGGCGACAGAATGTGGGCGAAGGCCTCGGTGCGGTCCTTGACCACCCCAGCTGCCACGAGCGCGTCGGCGATGTGCGGGCGGCCGATCGTGGAGCCGTCCTGCGTCTGGGCCTGCACCGACTCCCAGTCGATCGGGAAGTCCTCGGCGAGGCGGTCAACCATGGCCTGGGCGCGGTGATCGCGCGAATCGCGCAGGCCGGCCAGTGCCGCGATGAGTTCGTCGTTCCCCCGGCTGACCCCGTAGGCGAGCATGTGCACGCTAATCCCCGAGCCGGGCACGCGACACGTGACCTCGATGCCGCCGAGCCAGCCGATGCCGTGGGCCACGGCGGCGGCGCGGGCCTCGTCCCAGCCGGCGCTCTGGTCGTGATCGGTGAGCGCCACGACGTCGAGGCCGGCCGCGGCGGCGTCGGCCACAAGCTCGGCGGGGGCCTGCGTCCCGTCGGAGACCCAGGAGTGCGTGTGCAGGTCGATGCGCATGAACGTCCGGCTAATGGCTCGGGGCGGCCCGGCGGGATTCCACGCCGGGCCGCCCCGTCAGCGAGTCGCCGCTGAAGCCGGCCGGATCAGGCCAGGATCATGGCGGCGGCACGCTCGGCGATCATGACCGTCGGCGCGTTCGTGTTGCCCGTCGTGATGTCGGGCATGATCGACGCGTCGGCGACGCGCACACCCTCGAGGCCGCGCACGCGCAGGGTGCGGGGGTCCACCACGGCGGTGTCGTCGAGGCCCATGCGGCACGTGCCGACCTGGTGGTGGTAGGTGACCGTGCGGTCGCGGACGTAGCCCTCGAGCTCCTCGTCGCTGTCCCCGAGCTGCTCGCCAGGGTAGACCTCGCGGGCGCCCCAACCCTCGGCGAGGGCAGCCTGGCGGCCGATCTCGCGGCACTGGCGCACCGAGGCGATCATCGAGTCGACGTCGGACTCATCAGCGAGCGCCCCCACGTCCACCTTGACGCCGTCGGCCAGCTCCGGGCCGGCCAGCGTGAGCGAGCCGCGGCCCGCCGGGCGCACGATGCCGGCGACGAGGCTGAAGCCGTTGTCCGGGCCCTCCATGTCATCCAGGAAGTACATGGGCAGCGAGAAGTGCAGCGGCTGGGTGTCCGGGACGGCCAGGTCCTCGCGCGAGCGCCAGAAGTGGTGCGTCTCGGCGGCGCCGACGCCCGGCGCCGGCACCTCGCGCTCCGTGGAGTAGATGACCGGCACCAGGAAGTGATCGTGCAGGTTCTTGCCAACACCCGGGGCGTCGAGGACGGGCTCCACGCCCACGGCGCGCAGCTCCTCGGCCGGGCCCACGCCGGAGCGCAGGAGCACCTCGGGGGAACCCAGGGCGCCGGCGCACAGCACGGTCTCCTCGGCGAGCAGGGTCTGGGTGGCTCCGTCGGCGTCGATGTACTCCACGCCGCGCACCGTGGTGCCCTCGAGGATCAGGCGGGAGACCTGGGCCCCCGTGATCAGGCGCAGCGCCTCGGAGCCGGCCACGGGCTCGAGGTAGGCGTTCCACGTGTTGAAGCGCTTGCCGTCGCGGACGTTGAGCTGCATCTTGGAGACGCCGTCGGGCTCGCCCGAGTTGTAGTCGGCGTCCTCGGGCATCCCCCACTGGCGGCACGCCTCGAGGATGGAGTCCTGCACCTCGTCGCGGCCGAAGTTCTCGCGCACGTCCAACAGCCCGCCGGCGCCGCGGGACTCCGAGGCCCCGCCGTCGAAGTCCTCGATCGCCTTGAAGACGGGAAGCACCTCGTCCCAACCCCAGCCGGGGCAGCCGCGGTAGGCCCAGGCGTCGTAGTCGGAGCGGTGTCCGCGCACCCAGATGGTGGCGTTGAGCGCGTGGGAACCGCCCACGACCTTGCCGCGCGGCAGGTGCAGCGCGCGGCCGCCCAGGCCCGGCTGCGGCTCCGTGACGTAGTCCCAGTCCTCGGGGCCGCGCCACAGGCCGCCGGCCGCCGCGACGTCGGCGATGATCGGGTTCACCGGCAGGCCACCGGCCTCCAGCACGGCCACGGTCTTCCCGGCATCGAGCAGGCGGCGGGCGATGACGTTGCCGGCCGAGCCGGCGCCGATCACGATGACGTCGACGTCGTTG
>JALAHE010000055.1 GCA_022712075.1 Galactobacter sp. | reverse complement strand
GGCCCCCCGCTCCTTCGCGCGGCCCCGCGCCCCTCCTCACCCCCCCGGGGGGCGCGCGGGGTAACCCCCCCCGGCCCGCCGCCGTCGTTCATTCCGCTGAAGGCAGCCGCCCCGGCGCCCTGCCCGACGACGCGCGGCGCGCCTCAGGCGCGCCGCTCGCCCAGCCCGGGCCCGGCCTGGTGCGCCAGGAGCTGAAGCTCGGTCGAAAGGTCAACGCGGTTCACGTGCACGCCGGGAGGCGCTGAGACGGCGACGGGGGCGAAGCTCAGGATCGAGGCCACGCCGGCGGCCGCCACGCGGTCGACGAGGGCCTGGGCCGCGGGGCCGGGCACCGTGAGCACGGCGAGCGTCACGCCGCGCTCGCGCACGATGTCCTCGAGCTCGGCGGCATCCTCGACGAGCCGCTCGCCGGCCTGGGTGCCGACCACCTCGGGCGAGGCATCGAGCACGGCAACCACCTCGAAACCGCGGGTCGTGAAGCCCGCGTAGCCGGACAGCGCGCGGCCGAGGTGGCCCGCCCCGACGATCGCCACGCGCCAGGGCTGCGTGAGCCCGAGCGCCGTTTCGAGGACGGGGCGCAGGGTCTCGATCTTGTAGCCCACGCCGCGGCGGCCGTGGGAGCCAAGCAGGTTCAGGTCCTTGCGCAGCGTGGCCGGGGTGGTACCCGCCGCCTCGGCGAGGCGCGCGGAGGAGACGGTCTGCACGCCCTCCTGCTCCCACTCGCTGAGGCTGCGCAGGTAGAGGGAGATGCGGCGCAGCGTGGCCTCTGGGAGGTGCTTGTTCATGCGGAGAGCAGGCGCTCGAGGCGGGCGGCGTCGATGCGCCAGAAGTCCCGCTGCACGCCGTCGATCATCAGGACCGGGATCTCCTCGGCGTAGCGCGCCGCCAGCTCGGGGTGCTCGCTCACGTCGATGTCCTCCCAGCTGTGCCCGAGGCGTCCGGTGACCTCACTCAGCACGGCGCGGGCGTCGGCACACAGGTGGCATCCCGGCTTGGTCAGCAGCTGCACCACGGGGCGCTCGGTCGAGGAAGACGGGGGAAGGCTCACGCCGTTCATTCTAGTTCGCCGGGGCGTCCAGGCCCCGTTGCCCCCGACACACTCCAGCGGCACTGGCCGCAAGAAACAGCGAGGGCCGGGATCCGAACAGGATCCCGGCCCTCGCGAGCGCTCACTTCTTGTTGCGGCGCTGGTGGCGCGTCTTACGAAGCAGCTTGCGGTGCTTCTTCTTGGCCATACGCTTGCGGCGCTTCTTGATGACGGAACCCATGGGTTCTCCTTGTGTAGACGTTCAACTTGCTAATTCGTACCGAGCGCTGCCCATCGCAAAGCGCGCATTTCGGCCACGTTCATCCACCATCGTACCTGCCCTGACTGGCAGGACCTGCATCGGGTGGTAGGCACCTCAGACGGTGCCGGTGCCCCGCATCTCCAGGCGGGCCGATCCGAGGAACGCCTCGACGGCGGTCTCGGGCACCCGGTAGGAGCGGCCGAACTGCACGGCCGGCAGCTCGCCGGAATGCACCAGTCGGTACACGGTCATCTTGGACACGCGCATGACCTCGGCGACCTCGGCCACGGTCATGAACCGGGCGTCGGCGAAGTGGCGGGGTTCCGGCATGGTGCGAACCTCTACTTCCTGATGAAGGAACAACTCACGGGTGATCTCGAGGAGCGCCGCTCGTGGACGTCCCCGGCACGGGCATGCCGGGGCACACCTGTGACGCCTGGCAGTCTACGGGTCGGATGTGACTCGTGTGAACAATGGTGTTCGGTGTGTCTCGAGGGACGTTCAGCGGCGGCGCCCGAAGCGCTGCTTCGCGAAGCGATCGATGATCTCCTGGGCGCGCTCGGTGACCTGTTCAAGGCTCCTGCCCACGCCGTGCTGGCGGCGAGCCGCCAGCGCTCCGCGCTGCGCCGCGTCGTCGGACTCTTCCCCCACCTGCCCGACGGCGGCGGCGGACTCCTCGGGGGCCGGCACCAAGGTGCCGAGCCAGTCGAGCACCTCGCGCAGCCCCTCTGGCTCCAGGGAGTAGAAGCGTCGCTGCCCTTGAGCGCGGATGCTCACGAGGGAGGCCTCACGCAGCTCGCGCAGGTGCTTGGAGACGGTGGGCTGGGAGCCGTCGAGGGCGTCGACGAGGTCGCCGACGGCGTACTCGCCCTCGGCCAGGTGCGTCAGCAGCTGGCGTCGGGTGGGGTCGGCGATGACGTGATACAGATCGGAGGGCACGGACGGCATGGTATCCGGCGCAGCGGTGGGAAGCCTGTGTGCGCCTCCCCCGGCCCTAGTCGAACCAGGGGTCGAGGCCCAGCGCGGGGAAGACCTCCTTGCGGGTGGCCATGATGGCCCGGTCCACGGGGTCCCCAGGGTCGTAGCCGACCTCCCACGAACGCCACCACAGCTCCGTGTCGTCGCCCATCGTGGGCGGTGCGACGAGCCCGTAGCGCTCCTTGACGTACTCGCGGAAGGGAGCCGGAACGGGCGTGCGCAGGGCCAGCGGGCGGCCCGCCGCGGCGGCCACGAGGTGTGTCCAGACGCGCGGCACCGTGTGAACGATGTCATAGCCGCCGCCGCCCGTGGCGATCCAGCGGCCCTCGCACAGTTCGCGGGCCAGCTCGGCCACGTCGAGGGCGTTTTGGCGCTGCCCGTCCACCGTGAGGCGCAGGTTCGTCAGCTCATCGCGCTCGTGGCCGTCGCAACCGTGCTGAGACACGATGATCTCCGGCTCGAAGGCCCGCGCCACCGGCACCACCACGGAGTGGAAGGCGCGCAGCCAGCCGTTGTCGCGCGTGCCGGCGGGTAGGGCCACGTTGACGGCGGAGTTCGGGGCCCCGTCGCCGCCGGTCTCGTTGGCGAAACCCGTGCCGGGAAACAGCGAGCGGCCGGACTCGTGAAGCGAGATGGTCATGACGCGCGGCTCGTCCCAAAAGATCGCCTGCGTGCCGTCGCCGTGGTGCGCGTCAAGGTCCAGGTACAGGACGCGCTGCGCGCCCTGATCCAGCAGCCGGGCGATGGCGCCGGCCGCGTCGTTGTAGATGCAAAAGCCGCCGGCCTTGGCCCGCGCGGCGTGGTGCATACCGCCGCCAAAGTTCACGGCCGGCACACCCTGGTCCTCGAGGACCGCCTCGGCCGCCACGATGGAGCCGCCGAAGAGGCGCGCGCTGGCCTCGTGCAGCTCGGGGAAGATCGGGTCGTCTTCGGTTCCGAGGCCAAGGTCGGGGGCCGACTCACCATCCGGGCCGGAGGCGCGCTTGACCGCCTCGACGTAGGCCGCCGAGTGGACGGTGCGCAGCTGATCGTCCTCCGCCACATACGGCGCCAGGACGCGGCTCGGCGTGCGCCCCAGCACGTCAAGATCGCGGATCAGCCGGGCGGTCAGTCCCAGGCGTTCAGGGTTCATCGGATGCCGGTCGCTGAAGCGATACGACGCCATAGCGTCGTCGTACACCAAGGTCACCCCAGCCGGTGGTGTGCTGCTCATCACCCGGCCAGGCTAGCGCAGGGCGCGGGGGATGGTTGAATGGGCGCTGGCCGCACGGTGCGGCCAGCGCCAGCGCCGCCGAAGGGACGCGGCCGGGCGCGGCACGTCTTCAGGAGCACCACGCATGACTTCCATCGCGCCTGCGGGGGATCCGGAACAGGGCAACGCCCTCACCCGGGCCGGCGCACGGGTGCGCGAGTATGTGGACCGGCTCGCGGCCAGCTCCCCCTCGCGCCTGGCGCTCGGCGTGTTCGTGGTGGGCATCGCCTTCTTCACGCTCCTGCTCGCGACACCCATCTCCTCCGCCACGGGCGAGTGGACCTCGCTCCACGACGCCATGTTCACCGCCGTCTCGGCCGTCTGTGTGACGGGCCTGACCGTGGTCTCCACCGCCACGCACTGGTCCTTCTTTGGCCAGCTCGTCATGATCATCGCGGTGTTCGTGGGCGGCTTGGGCATCCTCACGCTCGCCTCCGTGCTCTCCCTCGCCGTGACCAAGCGCCTCGGCGTGCGCGGCAAGCTCCTGGCCCAGCAGTCAATGAACACGGCGGCCTCCGGCAAGCTCGGCGAGGTCGGCTCGCTCCTGCGCATCGTCATCACCACGTCCGTGATCATCCAGGGCATCCTCGCCCTGTGGCTCACGATCCGCTTTTGGACCTACGGCGAGGGCCTCTGGCACGGGCTCTGGCACGGCATCTTCTACTCCATCTCGGCGTACAACAACGCCGGCTTCACGCCGCACTCGGACGGGCTGGTCCCCTACGAGACCGACGCCCTGCTGCTCTTCCCGCTCATGATCGGGATGTTCATCGGCTCCCTCGGCTTCCCCGTCATCATGGTGCTGCTCAAGTACCGCTTCCACACGCGCAAGTGGAACCTGCACACCAAGCTGACCCTCGTGACGTCCGGGCTCCTGGTGGTCGGCGGCACCCTGGCCTGGGGCGTGTCCGAGTGGAACAACAACGCGACGATCGGGCAGATGAGTGTGGGAGACAAGCTCCTGCATTCGCTCTTCGCCTCCGTCATGACGCGCTCGGGCGGCTTCAACCTCGTGGAGATGGACGACCTCCATCCGGCCACGATGGTCTTCACCGACGCGCTGATGTTTGCCGGTGGCGGCTCGGCCTCCACGGCCGGCGGCATCAAGGTCACCACGATCGCCGTCATGTTCCTGGCGATCCTCGCCGAGGCCCGCGGCACGCCGCAGGTGCAGGCCTTCGGGCGTCGCATCCCCGAGTCGACGATGCGCGTGGCCATCTCCGTGCTCGCCATGGGCGCGAGCCTCGTCATGGTCGGCACCATCGCCCTGCTGGCCATCTACCCGACCGCCACGCTCGACCACGCGGTCTTCGAGTCCATCTCAGCCTTCGCGACCGTGGGGCTCTCCACGGGCCTCTCCGGCGAGCTGCCGCCCGCCGGCAAATACGTGCTGATCGGGCTCATGTTCATGGGCCGCGTCGGCACCATCACCTTCGCCACGGCCCTGGCCATGCGCCACCGCCGCCAGCTGTACCAATTCCCGGAAGAGAGGCCCATCATTGGCTGAGCCACGTCAGGACCACAACGCTCCAGTGCTCGTGATCGGGCTGGGCCGCTTCGGCGCCGCCGTGGCCGAGCAGCTCGTCAAGCAGGGTCGCGAGGTGCTCGCGATCGAGCGCAGCCCCGAGCTCGTGCAGAAGTGGGGCGACACCCTCACGCACGTCGTCGAGTCGGACGCCACGAACCTGGACGCGCTGCGCCAGCTCGGCGCACAGGACTTCTCCGCCGCGGTGGTGGGCGTGGGCACCTCGATCGAGTCCAGCGTCCTCATCACGGTGAACCTGGTGGACCTCGGGATCGAGCACATCTGGGCCAAGGCCATCACCCCGGCCCACGGCAAGATCCTCTCCCGCATCGGCGCCAACCACGTCATCTACCCCGAGGCCGACGCCGGCGTCCGCACGGCGCACCTCGTGGGCGGTCGCATGCTCGACTTCATCGAGTTCGACGACGGCTTCGCGATCGTCAAGATGTACCCGCCCAAGGAGACGCAGGGATTCACCCTCGCCGAGGCGCACATCCGCGAAAAGTACGGCGTCACCGTGGTCGGCGTGAAGTCGCCAGGCGAGGACTTCACCTACGCCCAGCCGGGCACCATGGTCACGCACCGCGATGTGCTCATCGTGGCCGGACACACCGAGCTGCTCGAGCGCTTCGCCGCGCGCCCGTAGGCGCGACGGCGGATAGCCGGGTCGCCCCGCGCCGTCGCGCATTCCCCAGCCCGCCCCGCGCCGTCGAGCATTTTTGATCAGGAGAACGACGGAGCATCGTCTTTGAGACGATGCTCCGTCGTTTGCTTGATGCAAAGTGCCAACGCACGACGGCGGGCGCCCGGCTTGGGTGCCGGACGCCCGCCGAGGGGGCGCGAGACTCAGGCGAGCTCGACGCTCAGCTGGGTTGCGCGGTCGGTGGCGGCCTTCTCGCCCTCGGCGATGGCCTCGCGGACGCCGCGGGCGTCGAACACGGCGATGGCGCGCTCGGTGGTGCCGTTGGGGCTCGTGACGGCGCGGCGCAGCGCGGCAGGGTCAACGCCCTCCTGCTCGAGCATGCGGCCGGCGCCGGCGACCGTCGCGGCTGCCAGCTTGACGGCCAGCTCGCGGTCGAGGCCCAGCGCCACGCCGCCGTCGGCCATGGCCTCGGCGAGGTAGAACGCGTAGGCCGGGCCGGAGCCGGAGACGGCCGAGACGGCGTCGATCTGGGACTCGGGCACCTCGAAGACCTGTCCCGAGGAGCCAAACACGGCGGTGGCGCGGGCCACGGCGTCGTCATCGGCCGAGGTGCCGCGCGAGAGACCAACAGCACCGGCCCCGACCTGCAACGGGGTGTTCGGCATGGTGCGCACCACCGGCTGGCCGGCGGGCAGAGCGGCCTCGAGGGTCGCGAGCGTGATCGCGGCGGCCACGGAAAGCACCACGGTGTCTGGGCGCAGCTGCGGGGCGATCTGGCGCGCGAGCTCGGCGATGCCCACGGGCTTCACGCCGAGCACCACGACGTCGGCGCCCTCCACGGCCCAGGCGTTGGCCGAGGCGTCCTCGCCAGCGGCCTTGGCCTCGACGCCCGTCTCCTCGCTCAGCGCGGTGGCGGAGGCCTCGGAGCGGGTGGTGGCGCGCAGCGCGGCGGCGGGGTGGCCGGCGGCCAG
>JALAHE010000054.1 GCA_022712075.1 Galactobacter sp. | reverse complement strand
GCGGGGGCGGCGGGCATACCCCCCAAGGCTCCGCCGCCGCGGGCCGGTTCCCCGGCCCGGGGGGGCGCCGGGCCCTCCCGCGGCCGCGGGGCCCGCGGCGGACCCGGCGCCGGACGAGGGTGCGGCGGCGGCGGCCGGGGCCCCGGGGCCCGGCTGATCGGAGGCAGGGTCGGAGCCCGGCTCGGCGGCGGGTTCCGGCGGCGGTTCCGCCTCGGCGTAGGCCGCGCTCAGGAGCCGGTAGGAGCGGCTCGCGAAGGCCAGCAGCACCACCACGAGCAGGACGAGCGAGGCCAAGAGGAACACGAGCGCGATGCCGCGCGCCTCGCCGCGCCCCAGGAGCCAGGCGTACTGCTCGGCGGTCTCCGGCTGGCGCAGGGCGGGGAGCACCACGAACTCGGCGACCGGCCCGATGATGAACGCCGAAACCGGCGCGGCGGCGGATTCGATGCTCGCCGCCAGGCCAAAGACGCGGCCCTGGGTGGCCAGCGGAACCACCCGCTGGATGATGGTCTGCTCCGCCGCCTCGGCGGCCGGGATGAGCGCCATGTAGACGAAGATGCCCGCGGCGTAGAGCCACCAGAACTCGCGCAGCGTGAACGTGGCGCCGATGAGGGCCAGGGCGATGTTCACGAGCAGCAGGGTGCGCAGGGGCTTGGGCCCCAGGCCGAACTTGGCCACGAGGCCGCCGCCCACGATGAAGCCGATGCTCGTGAGGCCGAGGATGACGCCCCACGTTTTCACGTCGAAGAGGGTGAGCCCGTACGGGTCCATGAGCGCCATGAACACGCCGCCCACGAGGTTATTGAACGTGGCAAAGAGCAGCAGCGCGAGCAGCCCCGGCACCGAACGCACGGCGGCCCAGGCCCCGCGGAAGTCGATGCCGCGCGGGACATCGGGCTGCGCTCCCTCGGCGTGCTGCGGCTCGGGGATGCGCACGGCCAGCAGGAGGTGGGCCGTGGCAATCGCGGTCATGATCAGCGCCACGAGCAGGGTGCCGGACATGCCGATGAAACCGATGGAGAGGCCGGAAAGCACGCTCGTGACCATGAAGGAGACGCCCTGCACCGTGCCGACGAGGCCGTTGGCACGGTCCCGGCGTTCGGCCGGGACAAGGATGGTCACGGTCGTGGAGAGCGCGATGTTGCGCAGGTTCTCCACGACGCCGCCGAGCAGGATGATGCCGGCAAACACCCAGAACCACGGCCCGCGCCATTCGAGCAGCGAGTCCGTGGGTAAGAGCAGGAAGAGGGCGCCGGCCACGGCGTAGCTGGCCAGGGTGATGAGCGAGGACGCGATCATCACCGGGTGCTTGCGGAAGCGGTCAACGAGCGTGCCGAACCACGTGCCGAGCAGCGCCACGAGCAGCATGTACGCGCCGCCGATGATGGCCGTGGCCATGACCGACTTGGTCTCCAGGTACACCCAGAACGTCAGCGCAAACCACAGGTACGAGGTGGTGACATTGGCGATGAGCGTGTTGACGAGCACGCGCAGGAAGAGCCGGTCGCCGCCCGCCGGGGCGGGCGTTGGCGGCGCGGCTGGCGCGCCGGATCCCGGCGGGACCGGCGGTGGCTCTGCGGCGGTCATGGCACTCCCCAGGGTTGGGGCCGCGCCCCCTCGCGCGGCCTGAGTTCCATGATGCGCGCCGGGGCCGACACAAGAAAGGGCGACGGCGGGTGCCCGCCTCCCAGCCCGAGCCAGGGCTGGGAGGCGAACACCCGCCGTCGGGCAGGCGGGGCCGGGCCGTCAGGCCCGTCCAGGTCAGCGGTCGTAGGCCGACTCGGCGTGGAGGGACTGATCCAGGCCGCGCTCCTCCACCGTCTCCTCGACGCGCAGGCCCATGGTGCGCTTCATGAACCAGGCCAGGGCGGCGGTCACGAGGAAGGAGTAGGCGCACGTGGCCACGATGGCCACGAGCTCGCGCCAGATGATGGAGGGATCGCCGCCAAAGAGGATGCCGGTGACGCCGGCCGGGGCGCTCGCCGCGCCGATGAAGATGACGCAGATGGTGCCGGCGATGCCGCCCACGCCGTGGACCGCGAAGGCGTCGAGGGACTCGTCGATGCCCCACTTGCTCTTCCACGTCACGGCCCAGGAGACGAGCGCACCGGCCACGAGGCCCACGAACAACGCGCCGAGCGGGGAGACGGCGTCGGCGCACGGCGTGATGCCGACGAGACCGCCGATCAGGCCCGTGATGAGGCCGAAGGTGGTCATGCGGCCCGTGCGCTTCTTCTCCACGAGCAGGTAGCCGAGGGTGCCGGTGCACGCGGCCAGGATCGTGGTGAGGATGGCGTACTGCGAGGTGAAGGTCGCGCCGCCGCCCGAGCCGCCGTTGAAGCCGAACCAGCCGAGGAAGAGCATCGAACCGCCCAGCACCACGAGGGGGAGGTTGTGCGGGCGCTCGCTCGTGTCCTTGCGCTTGCCGAGGACGAGGGCGAGGGCCAGGGCCGCCATGCCGGCGTTCATGTGCACGGCGGTGCCGCCGGCGAAGTCGTGAAGGCCCACCACATTGCGCAGCCAGCCACCCACGGTGCCGGTCTCCTCGTCGTCGAAGGCGAAGACCCAGTGCGCCACCGGCGCGTAGACGAGCACGAGCCACAGCCCGGAGAAGACGAGCCACGCGCCGAACTTCATGCGGCCCAGCGCGCCTGAGCTCACGATCGCCACGGTGATCGCGGCGAACATGAGGTAGAAGGCGAAGGTCCAGGCGTCCTCGGGGCCGCCGGACTCCGTGTTGGTCATGGCCGATTCCATGCCGAGGAACTGCAGCGGGTTACCGATGAGCCCGAGGCCCAGGACGGAGTCGCCGAGCACCAGGCCGTGGACAAACGCCACGTAGAGCACGGCCGTCACAGCGAGCGAGCCGATGACCATCATGATCATGTTCAGGGGGTTCTTCCGGCCCGCGATGCCCGCGTAGTACAGGGCGATGCCGCAGAGCATGAAGGTGACAAAGGCGAGGGCGGTGAGCCCCCACGCAAGGTCGGCGGATGGGGTGGTCATGCTGGGCCTCCTCAAGGGGGATAGGTGGCGGGCGGTGCGGTGCCCGGCGTCTTCCATGGTGCTGAGGCGGTGTTTCGATTTCGTGTTGCGGCGGTGACAAGTGCGTTCCGTTGGTGAATGAATGCCGGGAGGGTCTGCGGGGCGGCGCGTCGTGACGAACCCCGTGATACTGGCGATTCCTAGCGCCCCGCAGGGCGATTGTTAGTGTTGAACTATCAATCCGCGTCATACATTTCAGCGGTGTGAAACGTCAGTTACGGTCCCTTGTCCGTGGGCCTTCCGGCCCGTGTCGCCGTGGAGAGTGGGATGAACAACGGATCCGCGAGCCGGCGGGTCCGAGGCGAAAGGAACCCCATGGACACCGATCTGGACCTCCTCTTCCTCTCCGAGCCGGAGATGATCGAGGCCGGCGTGACCGACATCGTGCGCTGCATCGACGTCATGGAGGAGACGCTCGTGCTCCTGAGCCAGGGCGACTACATGATGGCCGGCGAGAACCATGACTCGCACGGCGCCATGGTCACCTTCCCCGAGATCCCCGTGCACGCAGGGATGCCCGCCGACGGCCCGGACCGACGCTTCATGGCCATGCCCGCCTACCTCGGCGGCCGCTTCGGCACCACCGGCGTGAAGTGGTACGGCTCCAACGCCGAGAACAAGAAGAAGGGGCTGCCGCGCTCCATCCACCTCTTCACCCTCAACGACACCGACACTGGCGCCCCGCTCGCCGTCATGAGCGGCAACCTGCTCTCCGCCTACCGCACGGGCGCCGTCCCGAACGTGGGCGTCAAGCACCTTGCCCGCGAGGACGTCACGACGCTCGCGATCATCGGCCCCGGCGTCATGGCGCGCACCACGGCCGAGGGCGTGCTGGCCCTGCGCCCCGGCATCACCACCGTGAAGGTCAAGGGCCGCGGCGCAGCCTCCGCCCAGCGCTTCGCCGAGGAGCTCGCCGCCAAGCACCCGCAGCTGAGCTCCGTGGTGGTGGTCGACACGGTCGAGGACGCCGTGCGCGGCGCCGGCGTGGTCATCTCCGCCCCCACCACGGCCGCCGAGGGCTCCTCCGGCTTCCCGCTCATCAAGGAGGAGTGGATCGCCCCCGGCGCGCTGCTCCTCCTGCCGGCCGCAGCGGCCTTCGAGGACGACTTCCTGGTGGGTCGCGCCCGCAAGGTCGTCGACTACCTTGGCCTCTACGACACCTGGAGCGAGGAGTACGGCACCGAGGCGTACGAGCAGATCGGCATCGTTGGCTCGCACTTCATCGACCTCGTCAACGAGGGGCGCATGGAGCGCTCCTCCATCCACCAGATCGGCGACATCGTCTCCGGCAAGGCCCCGGGCCGCACCTCCGACGACGAGATCATCCTCTACTCCGTGGGCGGCATGCCCGTCGAGGACGTCGCGTGGGGCACCGAGCTCTACGCCTCCGCCAAGGAGAAGGGCATCGGCACGAGCCTGAACATCTGGGCCGCGCCGGCCCTCGCCTGAATCACCCCACCCCAGAGCAGGGGGCCGGAGCCGCGAGTCTCCGGCCCCCTTTGGCGTGCCCGACGGCGGATGGCCGGGTTCGGCTGTCGGGTCGCGGACCAGCTCCTGGCCCCTCGCCGTCTGGGAAGGCCCGACGGCGCGTGGCCGGGTTCGGCGGGCGGCGTGCGCCGCGCCGTTCCCGGCGCGGGCGCGGCCCGGCCAGCCCGCCATGAATCTCAGAAACGCACAAGGGTGTGCCCGCCGACCAGCTCGGCGGGCACACCCGGTTCGTGGGGGAGCGGAGGCTACGGGGCCAGCAGCAGCCCCTGAAGGGCGTCGGCCAGCGCCGCGGCGCCGGCCTCGGCGTCCTCGTCCGCCGCGTACTCCTCGGGGGAGTGGCTGATCCCGGTGGGGTTGCGGACGAAGAGCATGGCCGTGGGGATCTCCGCGGCGAGCACGCCGGCGTCGTGCCCGGCGCCCGTCGCGAGCACCGGCACGCCGCCGAGGGCCCCGCCCAGGCGCGAGGTGAGCGCGTGGTCGAAGTGCACGGTGGGGCTCACGGACTCGGTGCTGAGCTCCGCCTCGCAGCCCTCGGCCTCCGCGGCCGCCCGCGCGGCGGCGTGGATCGACTCGAGCAGCGCGGCCGTCACGTCGTCGTCGGGGTGGCGTGCATCGATCCACAGGTCCACGGCGGAGGCGATGACGTTGGTCCCGCCGGGCAGGGGCTGCAGGCGGCCCACGGTCGCCCGGGCTTCGGGGACCGCGAGCGCCGCATCACGCACGGCGAGGACGGCCCCCGCTGCGGCGACGAGCGGATCGCGGCGGTCCTCCATGAGCGTGGTGCCGGCATGGTTGCCCTGACCCGTGAAGCGCAGCCTCCAGCGCCCGTGGCCCAGGATCGAGCTGCCCAGGCCTACGGCCGCGTCGCGGTCGATGAGCCCGCGGCCCTGCTCCACGTGGAGTTCAACGAAGCAGGCCACGCGATCCAGCGCGGCCTGGTCACGGCCCAGGTGGCGTGCGTCGAGCCCGGACTCGGCCAGCGCCTCGGCCAGCGTGACCCCGGACGCGTCCCGTAGCCCGGCCGCCTCGGCCGGATCGAGCCGGCCCGTCAGGAGCCGCGAGCCCAGGCAGGCCACGCCGAAGCGCGAGCCCTCCTCCTCGGGGAACACCACGAGCGCCAAGGGCCGCGAGGGCGAGAAGCTCCGCAGCCGCAGGTGGTCCACGGCGGCCAGGGCCGAGGCGACCCCCAGCGGCCCGTCGTACTGCCCGCCGCCCGGCACGGAGTCCAAGTGCGAGCCCGTCGCCACGGCGTTCGAGCGCGAGCCGCCTGGCACGTCCCACCAGGCCCACAGCACGCCGGTGCGGTCGCGCTCCACGTCCAGCCCTCGGGCGCGGGCCTCCTGCGCAAACCATTCGTGCAGGGTGGCCTCCTCGCGGCCGAAGCCGGGGCGCGTGTAGCCCCCGCGGCGGGGATCCGCTCCGACGCCCTCGAGCGCCGCGAGCAGGCCCACGACCGAGGCGGGAGCGCCCGCGGGACCGGCCGCCGTCGTGCCCTGGATGCCCGCGCTCACTTGGCGTTCGCCGAGTCAGCCGCGCCCAGGCGGAAGGGCGCCGGCGCCTCGGCGGCGCCCGTGGCGACGTCGGCGCCGAAGACGCCCATGAGCGGCGCGAACTTGGCGCCGTGCCCGGAGCAGGCGGAGAAGAGCGTGATGCGGCCCTCGCGCTCCAGGAGGAAGTCCTCGGTGGGCGCCATGGTGAACAGGCACGTGGTCTCGGCGTAGGGCTCGGGGACGAGGCCCGGGTAGAGCGCGGCGACCTGGGCGACGATGCGCTCGCGCACCTCGGCGGGGATGACCCCGTCCTGGTCCTTCGCCGAGGGGAGCGCGCGGCCGGCGTGGTACTCGGCAAGTTTGAGGCCGCGGAAGCCGGCGTCGCGGCCGCCGGGGAGGGCGTAGGAGTTCCAGCCCTCGATCTTATGGATGACCGTGGGCCAGCTCTCGGCCGGGAAGTCATCGCCGAAGGGGAAGTGGAACGCGTTCTCCTGGGTCACCTCGAACTCCGGCAGCGCTGCGCGGAAGGCCTCGGAGAGCGGCAGTCGCGGCAGGAGCCACGGGAGGAAGCCGCCCGCGGCAACGGTCGCGTGGCCGGCGAGGAGCTCGCGGCCGTCGGTGGCCGTGATGAGCAGGCCGTCCTCCTGCTCGACGACGGAGCTCACCTCCCAGCCAGTGTGCACCCGGGCGCCGGCCGCCGGGGCGGCCGCGACCATGGTCTGCACCGTGGTCTGGGCGTCGAGGACGCCGGCGGTGGGCTGCCAGAGCACGTCGGTCTCGAAGGCGAACTGAGGGAAGCGCGCGGAGGCCTCCTCGGCGGAGAGCAGCTCGTGTTCCACGCCCACCTGGGTCAGGACGTCGGCGAGGAGGGCTGGGTTGCGGTCCTCGCCGTGGTCAAGGGCGCCGCAGCGCGTGATGAGCTCCACCCCGGCGAGCTCGGAGAGGCGCGCCCAGTGCGGCTCGGAGTCCACCACGAGCTGCGCGTAGAAGGGGTTGGGGTAGGCGTAGCGGAAGATGCGGGCCGAGCCGTGCGAGCTGCCGAACTCGGAGGCGGGGACGTCTCGCTCCAAGAGGACGACGTCGTGTCCGCGCTCGGCGAGGTGCCAGGCGGTCGAGGCGCCGATGAGGCCCGCTCCGATGACGACGTGCGAGGCGGTTTCCATTGGATGCTCCTTGGGTTCTGCGGTGGCGCTGCGGTGGTTCTGCGGCAAGCGATGCCTCGAGTCTCGCTTCCCCCATCCATTGGTGTCCACTATCATTTTTCTTAACATTATTAATGTGTGATGAAAGGATGGCCGTGGAGCTGCGCCAGCTGAAGTACTTCCTCGCCGTGGCGGAGGAGCTGAACTTTGCCCGCGCGGCCGAGCGCCTGCACATGACGCAGCCGCCGCTCACGGTGGCCATACGCAAGCTGGAGGAGGAGCTCGGCGTCCGGCTCTTCGAACGCACCACGCGGCGCGTGCAGCTCACGGACGCCGGCGAACGCTTCCGCGAGCGCTCGGAACGGATCGTGGCGGACGTGCAGGCGGCCAAGCAGGACGCCGCCGACGCCTCGGACGGCCGGGTGGGGCGCCTGCGCGTGGGCTTCGTGTCCTCCGCGAGCTACGCCCTGCTGCCCCACGGCGTGCGTCAGTTCCGGGCCGACAACCCTCGCGTGGAGCTCGAGCTGGTCCCGGCCGCGAGCGGCGAGCAGGTCGAGGCGCTGCTCGAGGGGCGGATCGACGTGGGCATCCTGCGCGACCCCGAGCGGGTCCCGGGCCTGGAGCTCACGCCGCTCGTTCAGGAGCGCATGGTCGCCGTGCTGCCCGCCGATCATCCCCTGGCCGGTGGGGGTGAGGTGCGCGCCGCCGAGCTGGCGTTGCACCCGTTGATCCTGTTCTCGTATCCGCTCATGCCCGGCTACGTGGCGCGCGTGCTGGAGGCCTTCGAGGGCGGGCCCCGGCTCAACGTGGTGCAGCAGGCGGTGCATCAGGAGACGGTGCTGGGCCTCGTCGCCGCGGGAGTGGGGGCGTCGGTGCTGCCGGCCTCCGTCGCGGACGCGCTGCTGCCCGGCGTGGTGGCGCGCCCCCTGGCCGCCTCCCCGCTCACGCGGCTCGTCGCGGCGCGCGGGGCCAAGTCCTCCGCGCTCGCCGCGCGCTTTGTCGAGGCGCTCGCGGCCTCCTAGTGCCTAGTGCCTCGTGCCCGACGGCGCGTGGCCGGGGAGGGCTCGAGGCGTTTCCTGGGTGCCCGGGGCTTGCCCGGCCCGCCGGGGGCGCAGGGAGCGCCCTTGGCTCACGAGGATGCCGGCGATGACGACGAGCGCGCCGAGCGGCTGATGCCATCCCAGGGGCTCGTGCAGGACGAGCACTCCGAGAGCGACACCGACCAGCGGAGCAGCGTAGGTCACGGTGGAGGCCGCCGTGGCGCCCCAGGCGGCCACGATGGCCGCGTTCCACGCGTACGCGAGCCCCGTGCCCAGGACGCCGAGCGCCAGGGCCGAGAGCACGACGCCGGCCGTGAGCGTCACGGGGCCCCGCGCGAGCACGGGGCTCGCGAGCAGGAGCAGCGCGGCCGCGAGGCTCACCTGTACGGCGGCGGTGGGCAGGGGGCGCAGGCCGAGTGGGCTCACGAAGCGCCGCAAGTAGACCATGCCGACCCCGTAGCTGGCGGTCGCCGCGAGGCAGGCGAGGGCGGCGCCGGGATGTGTGCCGCCGGAGCCCTGCCACGGAGCCAGGACCAGCGCCACGCCAGCAAAGCCAAGGAGCAGCCCGCCCAGCTGCGCTGCGCCCGGGCGCTCGGTGCGCAGCGCCATGAGCGTGACCAGGGTGGTCATGAGCGGGGTGGTCGCGTTGAGGATGCTCGCCACGCTCGAGGGGAGCCATTGCTGGGCCCACGCGAAGAGCAGGAAGGGGAGCACGCACAGGAACAGGGCCACGACCAGCAGGTGGCCCCACGCCCGGCCCGGGCGCGGGAGCCGCTGCCGCGTGAGGGCGCACAGGAGCAGGAGGGCGACGGCCCCGAGGACCAGCCTGGCCAGCACCACCTGCGCCGGGCTCAACCCGCCCAGCGCGAGGTGGACAAAGAAGAAGCTCGAGCCCCACGTGAGGGCCAGGAGGAGATACTGGGGAAGGATGCGGCGCATGGTGACACGGTTCCTCGCTGGACGGCCGCGCTGGCCGCGGCCGGTTCACCCTCCAGCCTGACGCCGCGGGCCGCCGGGCGCTGGCGGGATTCCGCCGCAGGCTTTGGCCGCCTCAGTCGGCCGCGCCAACCCGGACCGCGGCCTACCGCCCCAGCCCGCCGATCACCGCGCGCACCGCGTCCGGATCCGCCTTGAGCACGCGGCGGTCGTAGGTGATGAGGCCGTTGTCCTCGTCCTCCACGTCGGAGAGCTGCGTGTAGACGGTGGCGCTCAACCCGGCACGGATCGCCGGCGCGATCTGCCACGTGTGTAGCTCGAGGAACGCCCGCTGGAACGCCGCGAGCGAGCTGAAGCGCTTGTATCCAAAGCGCTTGGGCGTGGTGACGTGCCCCTTAACCCGCACGCTGTACCCGCCGTATTCGGACAGCACCACGGGCCGCCGCCCGTCGGCGTAGGAGCGCCGCCACCTGAAGGGCCGGAAGTAGATGTGCAGGCTGCGCACGTCGCCGCCGCCCTGGTCGTGCCAGCCCGAGGCGTGGTCGATGACCCGCGTCGGATCGAGCCCACGCACGGCCTCGGCGGTCTCCGCGGCGTCGAACTGCCCCCAGCCCTCGTTGAACGGCACCCACGCGGCGAGCGAGGTGACATTGCGCAGCGCCTCGATCGTCTCGCGCAGCTCCAGCCCGTACTGCTCGCGCCCGGCCTCGTCCTGCCGACCGAAGCGCCGGTGGCCGCGCTCGCCCGTGTCGGCGAGCCGCAGCGGCAGGTACGCCGGCGTCGTGATGATGTAGGGCCGATAGCTGCGCCCTCCGTTGACCATGTCCTGCCACACGAGCATGCCGAGGCGGTCGCAGTGGTGGTACCAGCGCAGCGGCTCGAGCTTGATGTGCTTGCGCAGCATCGTGAAGCCGAGGTCCTTCGCCAGCCGCACGTCGGCGAGCAGCGCCTCGTCGCTCGGCGCGGTCAGCCAGCCGTCGGACCAGTACCCCTGATCCAGCAGCCCCGCCGCGAAGTAGGGCCGCCCGTTGAGCAGCAACCGCGGCGTGCCCGCCTCGTCCGGGGCGGTCCCGAAGCTGCGCAGGCCGGCGTAGGAGCGCACGGTCTCCGGACCCAGCGCGACCTCCACGTCGTAGAGGAAGGGATCCTCGGGCGACCACAGGCGCGGCTCCGGCACGGGGATGAGGGCGGGGCGGTTGAGGGGCACCCGCACGACGACGCCCCGGGCGCCTTCGCCGCTCAGCGTCACCTGGGCGGTGCGCGCCTCGGGCGCGCCCGGGGAACCGTCGGTCGCCCCGTGGACCGTGACCTCGAGCGCTGCGGCGATGAGCGCGCCGTCGGGCCAGACGTCGAGCCTCGGCGTAAGCGTGAGCCAGCGGACGCCGGCCACGGGCACCGGTTCGAGCCAGACGCTCTGCCAGATGCCGGATTGCGCCGAATACCAGATGCCTCCGGAGCGCAGGCGCTGCTTGCCGCGCGAGTGGTGCGAGGTATCGCTGACATCGCGCACGGCCACGATGAGCTCGAAGCGCCCGGCCTCGGCCGCAGCCCGCGGGACGGTCACGGCGAAGGGCGTGAAGCCGCCAGTGTGGCGGCCGGCCTCGACCCCGTCCACGAAGATCACGCAGCTCTGGTCAACGGCGCCGAAGTGCAGGAGCAGCTCCTCCGGCTCGTTCTCGTCCCGGCACCAGTCCTCGGGCAGCTCCACCGTGCGGCGGTACCACAGCGTCTCGTGCGGCTCGAGCCGGCGGCCCACCCCGGAGAGCGGCGTCTCGGGGGAGAAGGGCACGAGGATGCTGCCGTCCCAGGCGGCCGGTGCCGCCCCGGGCCAGGCGGGGTCGTCTGCGTCGGCGCCGGGCGCCGGGGTGAAGGCCACGTCCCACGCGCCGTTGAGGTTGAGCCAGCGCTCGCGGACCAGCTGGGGCCGCGGGTACTCGGGGAAGAGATTCCCGGGGTCCAACGCCTCGCCCCACGGGGTCAGTAGCGCGCTCACGCCGCGCCGTCCCGGGTGGGGGCGTCCGCCCCGGCGACGCCGGGCTGGGAGCCGGGCACCGCGCCGTCGTGCAGTTCCGGCGCTGGAAGGCGCCTCATGGCGCGCGCCGGGATCAAGGCGAGCAGCGCGACGGCCGCGGCGACGAGGAAGATCCACGGCGTGGGCACCTGCTTGAGCTGGCCCAGGTCGCTGTACGTCTCGTTGGCGCCGACGATGACGGCGGCGCCAAGGAAGGGGCCAACGACCATGGGGATCAGGACCACGAGGATCATGCGCGGCCCCTGCAGGGCGCCGGCCTGGGAGGGCGGCGTGTGGTCGCGCACGATCGCCGAGGCGGCCGTGGTGGCGAGCATGAGGCCGCTCATCATGACGATGCCTGCACCGATGACGGGGAGCAGGTCGCGGACCACGAACATCATGGTGAGGCCGAGCGCGAAGATCAGCAGGGCCGGCGGGAGCGCACGCACCTTGCCGATGCGGTCGATGAAGCGCCCGCCGATCACGCTCACCACGGAGGCGGTCAGGAGCACGGCACCGAGCACCGCGGCGTAGGCGTCGATGTGCAGGAAGCGCTGGACGTAGATGATCAGGTACGGAAGGAAGACCTGGGTGGCGATCCCCAGCAGGCTCCACGCGGCGAGGGCCGTGTAGAGGCCCGGGCGTTGGCGGATCGCGGAGGGGCGCAGGAGCGCCACCATGGTGCGCAGGAAGGGCTCGACGGCGGTGGGCCGGGCGGGTGTCGCGGCGTCGCCCGGGCGGGGCCCGGGCGCCGCGTCGCGCACGAGGACGAGCGCGAGCAGGCCGACGAGCGCCGTGACGGCGCCGATGATCCCGAAGAACAGGCCCCACCGCCCAGCTTGGGTGAGCGGGTCGAGGGCACCGAAGACGAGCAGCATGGCCAGCAGCGGCATGATCGCGAGGACTCCATCCACGCGCCCGCGGTTGCTCGGCTGCGTCACGTCGGTGACCCAGGCGGTGAACGCGGCGTCGTTGGCGCCCGCGCCGAGGAAGGACATGACGCAGTCGAGGGCAACGATCGCGAGGGTCGTGACGGCCACGGCGCTCGCCGGGCCAACCACCGCCTGGACGGCGTCGAGGCCGATGAGCCCAAAGGCGGCGGTCGCGGCGCCCCACAGGACGTAGCCGATCGCGATGAGCTCGCGGCGGCGGCCCCAGCGATCGCTCGCGGTGCCGAGCAGGAGCGTGGCGATGGTCGCGGCGATCGCGGAGGCCGCGACCATGCCCGCGAGGGCCGTGGGGGAGGCCGTGACCGTGTTGTAGAGGAACACGTTGAGATACATGTTCTCGACGGTCCAGGCGAGCTGGCCCGTGAGGCCGACCAAGACGATGGCGGCCCAAGTG
>JALAHE010000053.1 GCA_022712075.1 Galactobacter sp. | reverse complement strand
CTGAACGCCCGTTGCAGCGAGTCGTGGCCAAGTGTCGGGTCTTCGGTCGGGCGGCCGAGCGCACAAAGCGCGGGGGAAACGACGCCGTTCTCGCGCACGCAACGACCGTCTGGCGTTGTTAGGACGCCTCGCTCGCCCGGACGGACCGTCACCTGGCCGGTCCCCAGGAGTTGAGACCACAGCTCTTGCTGCGCGGAAGCGACGGCCGGCGGCGACGCCGGCGCCCACGCGCGCGGTTCTCGCAGGACACCCGGTCTGGGTGTGACTGCGTCGATCGTGAGAGCGGAGGGGGTCGGCTGCGATGGTGACCGGTGGCAGGTGAGCAGGCCCGCCCGTCGCAGGGCGAGCAGACGCTCGATGGTGTCGGCCGGCGGGCCAAAGGCCCAGCGTTCAAGCAAGGCGGCCCGCTGCCCGAAACGTTCCCATGTCTCGCGCGAGCGGGGTTGTCGATCCAGCCCGGCCACGATGTCCTGGTAGCCGCAGGCCCAGGCTCTCCCCCACCACCATCGCGCGTCTGCGTCCATTCGCCCCTCGGCACGGTTGAGGTCGTGGGCCCAGCGGTCGGCCGTCTCAACGCCGACATCGCCCGGCGGGGAGGGTGAGGGGTTCCAGGTGCGATCGAGGGCGTCGGCGTCGATGGAGATGCTGTGGCTGGCAGCCGCCGCCTGAGCGGCGCGTCGCAACGCGGCCCACCATTCGAGGTCGGGGGTGGGTAGCGACCGCAGGGCGGCGGACTCCCCGCGTACGGCAGTGGCCTCGCGGGTCGTCGAGTACCGGGGCTTGGGCAACATGGTCTCCCCTGACCGGCTCCAGAGCGTGATGGGGCGCGGCTCGCTGCCGCCGGGGACGTACGCAAGGGACCCATCCTTCGCCCTCAGGAAGCTCCCGCCCCTTCCCTGGGTCAGGTCTGCGACGACGTCGAAGGCGGTGAGCGAGGCGCCCTTGACGACGATGGGGTCCGTGGGCCGCCGCGAGGAGACGGAGCTCAGGGCCACGTGGTCCGGTTGGGTATGTGGAGCATGACCCGTTGCCAGGAGGGCTTCCCGGCCCTTGACGGACACGGACGAGTCGAGGCGCACGTCGAACGCGTCCTCGCAAGGTATGACGGCGCTGGCCCGATGGGGGAGATGCACCAGTTCCCAATGGGCCGAGGTGCGCAGACGCTCAAAGCACCACGCCAAGTAGGACCCCACGCTCGCTCGTGGGGGGAAGCTGCGTGTGTCATCCGCGAACTCGCGATAGTTCAGGGGGATGCTCGGGCAACGCAGATCGACGATGCCCGCGTCAGCGTTCAGGATGAGGTGTTCCGGTTGCGTAGGGTCCCACACGGCACCGGCTCCGGGAACCGCGGGTTCGAGGAGGACGATGCGTGGGCGGCGCCGGGGCACCGGGGTACTGGAGGCGGCTAGTACCTCCTCCAGTTCCGCCAACGCGCGCAAGGCGGTGGGGCCGCCGCCGATGATGACGAGATCGTTCACGCAACCGCCTGCTCGAAGGGGTTCGGTTCCTCGAGGGTGGAGTGATCAAGCCGTGCTTCGGGGAAGGAAGTCTCGACCCACGCGTCGTTGTAGACCGTGGGTAGGTAGGGCGTGCCTCCGTCGTGCATCAACAGCGCCACGCGCTCGCACGCGCCGTACCTGGGCAGGTGTCGGCCGACGGCGGCAACGATAGCTCCCGTGGAGGCGCCGGCCAGGAGCCCCTCGCGGCGGGCCAAGAGCCGGCATCCTAAGACCATGTCCGCCTCGCTGACCCGGACGATCTCGTCCGGCCGGGCGTGTTCCGACAGCTCGGTGATCACTCCGGCGCCCAGACCGGGCAGGCGGCGCTCGCCGGGGCGGCCGCCGAAAAGGACCGAGCCCTCGGCATCGACACCGATGAGTTTTGTGTCCCAGCCGTGTTCGGTGATCGCCTGCTGGCAACCCAGCAAGGTACCCGTGGTGCTGACGGCCACGTAGAGGTGCGACGGCGGGCGGCCCAAGGCCGCGACCAGCTCCGGCAACGTTCCCTCCCGATGCGCTCGGGGGTTGTCGGGATTTGCGTACTGGGAGGTGGTCACCGCCCCCGGCAAGGAGGAGAGAAGGTGGGCGACGCGCTCCCGACGTGCCCGGAGCCGGTTGCCGTCCGGTGGGGTGGAGACAAGATCCACGGTGGCTCCGAAGGCCGTCATGGTTGCGCAGGCGGCGAGGTTGGCTCGATCGTCCACGACGGCCACGAAGCGCAAGCCAAGAAGGGCACACTGCCTGGCAAGGGCGATGCCCAGGTTGCCAGAGGTCGATTCCACGACGTGCCCGCCGGGCGACACTAGGCCGCGTTGCATCATGCCTGTGATTAACGAGGAGGCGGTGCGTTCTTTGGTGCTCCCGGCCAGCTGGAGCGAGTCAAGCTTCATGAAGAGCTCGGTCGAGGCGTGGGGGAAGAGCCGGGTCAGTTGCGTCGTGGGCGTGGGATACGGGGTCGTGTGGTCGGACAGCGTCATGGGGTGCTCACCGGACTCTCATCACTCTCATTGTGCAACCCTGCCCCGAGTCTGCCGTGCAAGGGCAGGTCTCAGGCAGCTGCCGCGAGCGCGGCGACACGAGCGCGTTCCGTGCGCGGTGGCACCGACACGAACAAGTGGTGTTCGCCACACTAGCCGGTTGGTCTGGACCGAGGCTCCGCTGATGTTCGGAGGCGTGCCGAGCGCCCGGCCGGAGAGGCGGGGCGGCCGGCGCCGCCGGGGACAGAAGAAACCCCCCCAACGGGAGAAGGGGGGCTGGGGCGCGGGGGGGGGGGGGGGCGGCG
>JALAHE010000007.1 GCA_022712075.1 Galactobacter sp. | reverse complement strand
TCCCTAAGGAGCACTCCATGAAGCAGAACACTCGTGTTGTTGTGGCCGGCGCCCTCGTCCTCGGTCTCGCGGCCGGCGGCGGCACCTTCGCCCTCTGGTCCGCCAGCTCGCAGGTCGACGGCGGTGGCATCAACACCGGTGCCCTGAACGTCGCGAGCAACGGCGCCGCCGTCTACGACGATCTCTCCACCCCGTCGGTGCCCAGCGACTGGAACAACGCCACGGACAAGATGGTCCCCAGCGACAAGGTGGCTGCGCAGCAGAGCTTCACGCTGACCCTCGTCGGCAAGAACCTGAAGGCCAAGCTCAACGTCAACGGCGGCACCACCTCGCCGACCGACACCGAGGTCGTGACCGGCGTGAGCGCCACCATCACCAAGGTGGGCGGCACGGCCGTCACGGTGACGCCCGACATGGTGCTTGACCCGAGCTACAACGGCGCAACGGTCACCGTCTCCACGACGTTCGACTTCCCGTCCGCCTCCACGGCGAGCATGAACAAGGGTGTCTCCGTGTCCGCCGGCGGCGTGACGCTGGACCAGTTCACCACCCCGTGATGATGGGGCGCCGGCCTTCGGGCCGGCGCCTCCTCCCACCTTCTGTCGGCGCCCGCACAGCGGCGCGGGCGCCCACATCCCTCAGCATCACTAAGGAGTCACCGTGAAGAGGTCACGAGCAGTGAGGACCACCGCCGTGCTGGCGGGCGCCACGGCGCTCGGCATTGGCGCTGGCAGCGCCGCCTTCGCGCTCTGGAACGACGACGGCGCCTTCGCCGCCAACGTCAACACCGGTTCTTTGAGCCTGCACATCGCGGACACCCCCGGCGGCACGGGCAAGGTGGACTGGGCTGCCCCGAACGGCGGCCCCCTGACCTTCGCGCTGCCGGACGGAAGCGGCGGCCGCGCGGCCAACCCGCTCGCCGGGCTCACCTCGTCCAACCCCGTGGCCGTGCCCTTCGCCGTCCAGAGCAAGGCCTACGGCCGCTGGGGCGTGGACTTCTCCCTCAGCGGCTTCACGATCAACGGTGCCGACACGTCCCTCGCGCAGGCAGCCAAGGTGAAGGTGTTCACCAATGTCGCCGCTGCTGAGTGCAAGGCAACGCTCACCGGAACCCCGGCCTACACCGGCTCGCTCACCGGCTTCACCGGACTGAGCAATCAGGTCGGCGTCAAGGGCGTCAAGAATCAGGAGAAGACCGACACCGACGCTTATTGCCTCGTGCTGTCGGTCCCGGCCGGCACCGGGGAGCACACGAACAAGGTCACCGTTGAGGGCGGATCGGTCAACGGCACGAACCTCGGCGGTTCCGCCACCTGGAGTGCCACCGAGGGCGAGGTGCCGAGCGACTCTCCGGCGCGCCAGGCCACGCTCTCGCTCAAGGTCACCGTCACCCGCACGGGTGGGGCCTGATCGCCATGAAGATCGCTCTGCGCTGGCTCGGGCGCCTCGTCACGGCGGCGCTCCTGGCGCTCTTCGGGATCGTGGTTCTGGTCCCCGCCGTGACCGGGTCGACGACCTTGACGGTGCTCAGCGGTTCCATGGAACCCACCTTCAAGCCCGGCGCCCTGCTGATCGTGCAGCCCGTCAAGGCCGAGGAGATCCAGGTCGGCTCGATCCTCACCTACCGGCCCGCCTCCGACGAGGACATCCTGATCACTCACCGCGTGGTGAGTCAGCAGGTCACCGACGCCGGCACCTCCTGGGTCACCCGCGGAGACGCCAATGGCGCGGACGATGCGCCGATCGTCTACGAGCAGGTGAGGGGCAAGGTGCTCTTCGCCGTCCCGTACCTCGGGTACGTCCGGCAGTTCCTCACCTCGGGTGGCCCGTGGCTCATGATCGGCGTCGCCCTCGTCATGGTGCTGGCCCTGCTCTGGCCGCTGTTGCGCCGGGGCGCCAAGAACGACGACGCGGGGGAGGCCGGCGGCTCGCCGGAGGCCGGACCCGCCGCCAAGAACACGCAGGCCACGCCGCCCTCCGGGCGCCGGCCCGAACCCGTCACCGCAACCCTGAGAGGTGCATCATCATGAAGCGATCGTTGATCAAGGCACTGGCCAGCACGGCCATCGCCGGCCTGATCGGCGTCGCCGCGGCCGCGCCGGCCACGGCCGACCCGACCACCATCTGGCAGGCGCCGGTCATGAGCTGGGATGGTTCGGCCGGCAGCTGGGAACAGAACCCGATGGAGCCCATGTTCTCCACGGACGCCATGGTTCCAGCCGACCGCGTCCAGGCGGGCGTCTACGTCAAGAACGACGGCACACGGAAGGCCAGGCTCAAGATCGTGCTGCGCGATGTGCGCATCCCGGCGGCCAAGCAGGCGGTGCTCGACGCCGTGGCGGCGCTGCCAGCCGGCACGCAGCCGACCCCCGCGCAGCTTGCCGTGACCCAGCTCTACGACGAGGTGCACCTGCGCACCGATGTTGGAAGCCAGTCGGTCGACGACACCATCACGAACCTTGCCGCACTGAAGGAGGACATCGTCCTCTTCGACGGCGACGTCGACCCCGAGCAGCAGGCGGAGGTCTCGGCTTGGTACGACTGGATCTACGCGGGAGCGCTGACTGAAAAGACCTACGCCGGCAACGGCGTGGAGGGGCCGTGGATGGACTTCACGGTGGTCGCGACCATGTACTACGTCGAGGAACCGCCCTCCACCACGGCGGCCCCGACCAGCACGCCGGCGCCGAGCGACACCGTGGTCCCGCCGACCACCGTCACGGTGACCACCACCGACGGCATCGACGTGGGCGGCAAGAGCACCACGCGTCCCGCTGACGGCGGCGTGGCCAACCCGGGAGGCGATCTTCCCTCCACCGGTCTCGGGACGCCCGTCATGGCGATGGGGCTGACGGCCCTCGTGCTCGTGGCCCTCGGCCTCCCGCTGATCCTGCGCCGCCGCAAGGACAAGCGCAGCCACGCCTGAGCACCCCACCCGGCCGAGCGCCGTCCTGCACC
>JALAHE010000052.1 GCA_022712075.1 Galactobacter sp. | reverse complement strand
GATCGGTGCAGCTCCTTCAAGGAAACGAGGGGTCGGCAAGGCGCGTCTCGAGCGCTGCCACCACTCGTCAACGGCCGGGAGCCGAAGGACTAGGGGCCATTCTTTCACGATTCGTGACGCCCGCCAGCACAGCCAACGCGGATCCGCAAGGGTCCGCCCGTCACGTAGCCAAGGTGGCCCTTCACACTCCCCCCGGTGCCCCGTGGGGGCGGTCCTACGATGGAGGCATGACTTCTTCCACTCCCGCCATCGCCCTGTCGATCGCCGGGTCCGAGGCCACCGGCGGCGCCGGTGCCCAGGCGGACCTGAAGACCTTCGAGGAGCTCGGCACCTTCGGCATCATCGCCCTCACGTGCATCGTGTCCTTCGACCCCAAGAACGACTGGGGCCACCGCTTTGTGCCGGTCGCGCCGCAGGTCATCGCCGATCAGCTCGAGGCCACGCAGACCGCCTACGCCGGCTCGCTGGACACCGTGAAGCTCGGCATGATGGGCACCCCGGACACCATCGCGACGGTCGCCGCCGCCCTCTCCAACCAGGAGTGGAAGAACGTGGTCCTGGACCCGGTGCTGATCTGCAAGGGCCAGGAGCCCGGCGCGGCCCTGGACACGGATCAGGCCCTGCAGGCGCAGCTGCTGCCCAAGGCCACCTTCGTGACCCCGAATCACTTCGAGGCCGAGGTGCTCTCCGGCATCGAGATCAAGACCGTGGAGGACCTCAAGGAGGCCGCCCGCATCATCCACGAGAAGTCCGGCGCCGCCGTGCTGGCCAAGGGCGGCGTCCGCCTCGAGGGCCCCGACGCGGTCGACGTGTTCTTCGACGGCGAGACCCTTGAGGTCCTCGCCACCCCCAAGGTGGGCGAGGTCGCCGTCTCCGGCGCCGGCTGCTCGCTGGCCGCGGCCGTCACGGCCGAGCTGGCCAAGGGCGTCGCCCCGCTTGAGGCCGCGCGCAACGCCAAGGCCTTCGTGACCGAGGCGATCAAGCACCGCGTCGGCTCCGCCGCGCCGTTCGACGCCGTGTACCAGGGCGGCGCCCGCGCCTGAGGCACCGCCTCCCACCGAGCCAAGCACCCGACGTCGGGCCCCTCCTTTGCTCAAGGAGGGGCCCGGCGTTTTTTTGCGCCTCTTTTCTCTCCTCTTGGAGAGATTCTTCGCATCTCGAAAACGATGACTGAAACTGTCAAAGAATGTCTTGACATTCTCCTAACACCGTCAGAAAGTAGAGGCTCGTCGCACTCCGTGACACCGCTCACGCGCGCGATGCTCGGCCCTGACACCCCAAGGAGCATCATGAGTCATCCTCGAATGCGCTTCCTGTCCCGCGCGGCGGCCGCCGCGCTGGGAGCCGGAGCTCTCACCCTTTCGTTCGTCACCCCGGGCGCCGCGGCGCCCACCTCGCCAGACACCCCCAGCGCCTCGCAGCAGAGCCTCGAGCGCCTCAAGGACCTCAAGGTCGCCGGCTCCCTGCGCGGAGCCACCGGCGAGGTCAGCGTCTACGTCCAGTTCACGGGCGAGGGCACGTTTGCCGCCACCCAGTCCGACGCCGTCAAGCAGGGCAAGCAGCGCCCAAGCAAGAACGTCGCCAAGGTCAAGTCCCTGCGCCAGGGCATCGAGGCCAAGGGCTCCTCCGCCGCCGCCCAGGCGGACGCCAAGGTGCTCTACAAGACCTCCAACGCGCTCCCCGGCGTGGCCCTGCGCGGCGACGCCCAGGCCATCACGGACCTGGCGGCGCGCCCCGACGTCGCCAAGATCACCGCGATCGTCCCCAAGCACCCTGACAATTCCGGCACGGACATCGACACCGGCGCGCTTGCCTCGTGGCAGAAGCTGAACCAGACGGGCGAGGGCATCACCATCGCCGTCCTGGACACGGGAGTTGACTACACGCACGCCGGCTTCGGCGGCCCTGGCACGCTCGAGGCCTACAAGACGGCCCAGGCCTCCGCGACGCTGCCGACCGCTGCGTCCGGGCTGCTGGACCCCAAGAAGTTCATCGGCGGTTGGGACCTCGTGGGCGACGACTACGACGCCAACCCGAACAACCCCACCTACCAGCCAGTGCCGCATCCCGACCCGAACCCGCTCGACTGCTCCACGGCCGGCCACGGCTCGCACGTCGCCGGCACGGCCGCGGGCTACGGCACCACGGCGGACGGCAAGACCTTCAAGGGCGACTACTCCACGCTCACCGAGAAGCAGGTCAAGGCCATGCGCATCGGCCCCGGCTCCGCGCCGGAGGCCTCGCTCGTGGGCATCCGCGTCTTCGGTTGCGAGGGTTCCTCCGACGTCGTGGGCCAGGCCCTCGACTACGTGCTCGATCCCAACCGCGACGGCGACTTCTCCGACCGGGCGCAGATCGTGAACATGTCGCTCGGCTCCGATTTCTCCCCCACCGACGATCCCGAGAACGACATCGTCGACGCGCTGAGCGCCCAGGGCATCCTCTCCGTGGTCGCCTCCGGCAACTCCTCCGACGTCACCGACGTGGGCGGCTCGCCCGGCAACTCCCGTTCCTCGCTGACGGTCGCCAACTCGGTGGGTTCGCTCGCCGCCGCGGATCCGACCGACGTCACGGCCCCCTCCGAGCTCGCCGGTGCCTACGCCAGCCAGCTCTCGGCCAACTTCCCGTGGGCCGGCGCTGTCTCGGGTGATGTGGTGGTCGCCGACGGCGGCTCGGCCACGACCGGCTGCCAGCCCATCACCGGCAACGTGAAGGGCAAGTGGGTCTTCCTGCACTGGACCGATGACCCGACCGGTCAGGCCCTTCCCTGCGGTTCCAAGGCTCGCTTCGACAACGCCGAGAAGGCCGGCGCCACGGGCGTCGTCCTCGACGCCCCGAGCGACTACTTCACCGCAGGCATCGCCGGCAACACCACCATCCCGGGCGTGCAGCTGACCAAGTCCTCCGCCGACAAGCTCCGCGCGGCGGCCGAGGCCGGCACGCTCAAGGTCACGGTTGACCCGAGCAAGCGCGGCACGGTCACCTCGCCGACCGGGGTCAAGGACTCGCTCAACGCGTCCTCCTCGCGCGGCGTTCATGGCACCAACGGTGTCTCCAAGCCCGACGTCGCCGCCCCCGGCACGTCGATCGGCTCGGTGGGCGTCGGCTCGGGCAACGGCGCGGCCGTCATGTCCGGCACGTCTATGGCCACCCCGCACACCGCTGGCATCGCGGCCCTGGTCGCCGCCTCCGGCAACTACACGCCGCAGCAGATCAAGGCGCTCGTCATGAACACGGCCACGACCGACGTGTTCAAGGATGGCGTGGCCTACGGCCCGCACCGCGTCGGTGCCGGCCGTGTGGAGGCCCGCAAGGCCCTCGAGAACCACGTCATCGCGTACGACAAGGACGCAGCGGACGTCACCTCCGTGGTGTTCGGCGTGATCGAGGCCAAGCCGGGTACCTCGCAGTTCACCCGCACGGTGGAACTGAAGAACCTCGGCACCACGCCGGTCACGTACAACGTGTCCTACCTGGCCGCCACGGCCATGCCGGGCGCCACGATCTCCCTGGACAAGAAGAGCGTCACCGTTCCGTCCAAGGGCATCGCCCGCGTCAAGGTCACGCTGACCCTCAAGGGCTCCCAGCTCTCCAAGACGCTGGATCCCACCTCGGACGCCGAGCAGCTGGGCGTGGCGCGTAGCTACCTCGCCGACGTCACGGGCCGCCTGCAGTTCACCTCCTCCACGGAGCCCACGCTGCGCCTGCCCGTCACCGCGGCACCCAAGCCCGTCAGCAAGATCGAGGCCAAGAGCGTCAAGCTCGACGTGAAGAAGCTCTCCGGCACCGTCAAGCTGGGCGGGCGCGGCCTTGACCAGGGCAGCGGGTCCGAGACCTACCAGGGCCTCGTCTCCACGCTGACCCTGGGTGCCACGAGCACGCGCCAGCCGGCTGCGCTTGACAAGGTTCCGGGCGCCCGCGCCATGGACCTGCAGTACGTCGGCGCGAACTCCACGGCCCCGTCCGTGGGGGCTGCCAACGGTCGCCTCGACATCGGCATCAGCACGTGGGGCAACTGGACCACGCTGACGAAGACCTCAAGCGGCGGCCCGCTGGAGATCGACGTCCTCTTCGCCACCGACGGCGATGGCAAGGCCGACTACGCCTCGTACACCACGGGCTCCGACGACCTCGATCTGACGCTCGTCAACACGGTCGATCTCACGACCGGCAAGCGCGTTGACCAGCAGCCGCTCAACGGTCTGTTCGGCGATGTGGACACGAACGCCTTCGACACCAACGTGGCGGTACTGCCCGTGCAGCTCTCCTCCATCGGCGTCTCCCAGGCCAACGCGTCCAAGCTGCGCTACCAGGTCTCCACCTGGAGCAGCTACAACAACGTGGACGGCGAGAACGTGGCCGTGGACGAGACCGGCTGGATCGGCTTCAACCCGTTTGCGCCGGGTGCCAAGGTGGCCTCCCCGGCCACCACGGTCGCCGACCTGCCGGGCCAGACGCTCTCGGTCAAGCTCACCGACAGCAAGCAGAAGCTGTTGCTGCTGCACCACCACAACGCCGGCGGCGACCTCTCGCGCAAGCAGAAGTCCGAGGACGGCGGCAAGGCGGAGGTGGTCTCCTTCCGCTGACCTCCCCCTGGTCGGCGTTGCGGGCCCCGGCGGCTGTTCGGTTCCGCCGGGGCCCGCGGCGGGTTTTACCCGGTGCACCGCGCCGCGGGGGCGGGTTGGGCGGGCCCGGCCGGTTGGGCCGGGCGGCGGGGCGGCGGCGG
>JALAHE010000051.1 GCA_022712075.1 Galactobacter sp. | reverse complement strand
TTTCGTGACATGACCGTCCGGACGGTCCAGGTGGGCGGCACGGATCCCTTCTGCCGCCTGGGGGCGCGGGGGTTTTGGTGGTTTCCGGGCGGTAAAGGAGAGATTTCGTGGCGCTTCCCGGTTGAGGGGGCCGGGTGCCCACTAGGCTGGGTCCATGGCCAGCAAGGATTCGTCACACCGTTCCGGGCGCCCGCCGGCGTGGTTCTTGATGACGCTCGGGGCGGGGGCTGCCACCGGCGTCGCCTGGCTCGTGGCGCGGTACCGTCGCGATCGCCTCGTGGCCGAGGCGGGGGCCGTGGCTCACCCGCACGACGACGCCCTGCCGACCTCGGCGGCGGAGGCCGCCGAGGCGGCGATCACCGGGGTGCCCGCGGAGGCTTCCGCTGGACCCGTCGCGGGCCCCTACGACTCGGCCGCCGCAGCCGAGCGCGCCTCCGAGGACGCCGCTGAGCCTGCCGAAGCCTCGAGTGATCCGAACGACGATTCCGAGCCCCAGGGTGGGTCGGCGGCGTGAGCGGTGCGTGGACCGAGGCGCCCTGCCCGTGCGGCAGCGGTGCGTCCGGGGCCGCGTGCTGCGGGCGCTACCTCGCCTCGGCGGGCGGTGAGCTCGCTCTAATGTCGTTGCGCGCAGGCGACCCGCGCGTGGCCCGCGCGGTGGTGGGGGACGGCGCCCCCACGGCCGAGGCCCTCATGCGCAGCCGCTACACGGCCTTTGCCGTGCTGGACGCCGCCTACCTGCTTGCGACGTGGCACGCGTCGACGCGCCCGGCCGAGCTGGAGCTCGACCCGGGCATGGCCTGGAAGCGCCTGCTGATCCAGGACACAGTGGCAGGCGGCGTTGCTGACGTGAGCGGCGTCGTGGAGTTCACCGCCGTGTACCAGGACGAGGACGGCCGCGGCCGGCAGACCGAGCGAAGCAGCTTCTCCCGCGAGGGCGGGCGCTGGTTCTACGTGGACGGGCAGCTCGGCGGGGCCTAGGCGCCGCCCAGCTCCAGAGTCGCAAGCCGTTCCTCGTGCGCGCCCTCGGGCGTGCGCGTGATGCGGGCGGCCACGCCGCCCGGCACCTCGGCAACCACGCGCTCCAGGCGAGCGTCGACCCAGATGGCCGCCACGCCGTCGTCCAGCGCGAGGGTGTCGGGGAGGCGCCCCTCTGCCACCCACTCGAGGAGCGCCTCGCGGCGGCCGGGTTCGCCCAGGTAGTGCGGGCAGGCGCCGCCCGGCAGGAAGCCGAGCCCGTCGTTGAGCGGGGCGAGCGGTCCGTAGGAGTCAGTGGAGCTGGCCTCGAACCAGCAGTTCATGCCAGCGCTGATCCCGGCCAGGATGGTGCCGCTCGCGGCAGCCTCGCGGAGGCGTTCCACGACGCCGTGCTGACGCCACAGGCTGAGCAGGTTGGCGGTGGAGCCGCCGCCCACGTAGACCACGTCTTGCTCGAGGAGCATCGAGGGGTCGCGGTAGCCGTAGGGGCTCATGTTGAAGAGGCTGAGCACGCTCGTTTCGGCGCGCTCCGGCGGGAAGGCGGACTCGAAGCGTTCGCACGCGCTGGCGGCGTCGCCGCTGGCCGTGGGGACAAAGCACACCTTGGGGCGTCGCGCGCCGCTCAGGCTCAGGATGAGGTCGTCGATCCGCGAGCTGCCGTCGGGCGACATGAGGAAGCCCCCTCCGCCGAGGGTGACGATGGTGCCGCGTTGGAGCTGTTCAACCATGCCCGGCACGCTATCAGCGCCGGGCTGGTGGGTGCCGGGTCCGGGGAGGAGTGCGCCGTGGGCTAGGCCGCCGGCACCTGCGGGTGGCGCACTCCGGGGTGCCCGGCGGGGATGTTCTTGAACAGCACCCAGCCCGAGACGGCCAGGCACACGAGGATCAGCGGGTACGTGAGCGCCGCCTGCGCGATGCCGAGCGCCGTCGTGGAACCCGCCAGGTACAGCGCCCCGAACACGACGATGCGGACCACGTACTGGCCTACCCAGACCCACGAGGCGCGCGTGTAGGCGCGCAGCAGCACCGGGTCCTTATGCCACGTGGTCTTGGTGCCGATGATCGTGCCAAGCACCACGCCGAGCAGCGGCCAGCGGATGACATTGGCGGCCGCCCACGCCAGCGCGCTCGCGGCGTTAGAGAGCAAGCGAAGCAGGAAGAAGTCGGCGGCGTTGCCCGTGCGGCCGGCGATGAGCGCCGAGACCACCACAAGCAGCAGGCCCATGACGACGGCGCGGGGCTTGTCGCCGCGCGCGAAGCCGACGATCGCCACGATCACGGCGCCGGCCACGGCCGCGCCGCAGGCCCACCACAGGCTGTGGTTGCTCAGCATCCAGCCCAGCACGAAGGCGATGGGCGGGACCGAAGCCTCGAGGGCGGCCTTGCCGCCGCCGAGGAGTTGGGTGAGCGACTCGCGCTGGGCCGGCTGGGTGGCCGGGGTCGCGTCGATGCCCGACGCCGCGGTGGCGGCTTCGGGGGAGTGCTCGGGTTCGCGCTGGGGGGCAGGGCTCGCGCTCATGCCCCCATTCTATTTGGCTACGGCCGTGTACCGAAAAGCCGTGGTCGGGCTCACCCGGGCCGGGCTCCACACGATTCCTTCAATTCCACGCGGGGATCGCAGTGGAGCTGAAGGATGCGCGTGGAGCGGCCACTCAGCCCTGGCGGGCCTTGAGGCGCGGGTGCAGCTTGTTGATGACCATGGTCTTGCCGCGGCGGCGAACCACCTGGGCGCCGGGCGCCTTCTTGAGCGCGCGAAGGGAATTGCGGACCTTCACGAGGGCCTCCTTATTGAGAATCGTTCTTGTTAGTCATCTCAACCGCCGACGGGTCTCCGGTATTCCCGACCGGGCATGGACTCAGAGCGCGAGCGGGAGGTTCCCTCGCCCGCTGACGCGGATCTCGGCGAGGCCCTGCCACGCCGCGGCCTGGCGCAGGAGCCGCGCCGCGACGTCGGGCGTTTGCTGGGGAGCGCCCGGCTCCTGCCAGGCAGCCTGGACGAGGAGCGCGCCGGCGGCGCGGTCCGCCTTCAAGTCGATGCGCCCGGCCAGGCGGCCGCCGACCATGAGCGGCAGGCAGTAGTAGCCGAAGACGCGCTTGGGGGCCGGCGTGTAGATCTCGATGCGGTAGTGGAAGTCCCACAGGCGCTCGGCACGTGGGCGGAACCAGACGAGCGGGTCGAAGGGCGTGAGCAGCGCGTCCGGCGCGAGGCGCGCTGGGAGCTTGGCGTCGCGGTGCATCCAGGCCGCCTCGGGCTTGCCGCCGCGCGTGGTCCACCCCTGGACGGCGACCGGGACGAGGACGCCCTCCTCCTGGAGCTGGGCGACCTGTCTCTTGACGGTGCTCGGCTTGAAGCGGTGGTAGTCGGCGAGGTCTGCCAGGGTGCCGACGCCGAGGCTGCGCGCCGCGCGCTCGAGGAGGGTGAGCTTGGCGGTGTCCGCGTCAACCTCGCCGAGGGCCTCGGGCGGCAGGACGTCCTCGGCCAGGCCGTAGATGCGCTGGAAGCCGCGGCGTCCGGCCACCGCCACCTCGCCGGTCGCGAAGAGCATTTCGACGGCGCGCTTGGTCTCGCTCCAGTCCCACCACGTGCCTCGGCTGGCGCGGGGCTCGTGTTCAAGGGAGCCCGCGGTCTGCGGGCCCTCGTCGCGCAGGCGTTCCTTGACGCGGGCCGCGGCCGGGGCGAGCTCCTCGGCCAGCCCGGCGTAGCGGTCGCGGAAGCGGGCCATGCGCGGGGCGAAGAGCGGGCGGTCCTCGACGGGGAGCAGCGCCGCCTCGTGTGCCCAGTATTCGGTGTAGCGGCCGCTGTCCCAGAGTTCCTTGTCCAGGGCCGCGTGGTCGTAGAGGCCGTGGCGGGAGTGCACCGGCATGTAGTGGCTGCGGCTGAAGACGTTCACCGAGTCGATCTGCAGCACGTGCAGGGCCCCGAGCGCGGGGTCGAAGGGGCGGCGCTGGCGCAGCTTGGGCGTACCGCCGCCGAAGCCCTGGGCTGCCAGGGCGATGCGGCGGGCCTGTGCCGCGGAGAGCTCGAGGGCGTGGGGCGTACTCACCCTCGGAAGGGTACCGAAGGGGGCCCACGGTGAGGGTCCGGAGCCATGCCGAGGCTTGCCCGCGAGCCCCGCCCCGGAGAGACTACGCGCATGGGAGCACCCGGGGGATTCGAGTTTCGTGTTCGGGGCGAGGACGTCGTCATCACGCACCACGGCAAGCCGGCCACGGTGCTGCGCGGGCGCAGGGCCGTGGAGTTCCTCGACGACGCGCAACGCGGCGACCCGCAGGAGCTCATGGCCCGCGCCACGGGCAACTACCGCCGCGGCAACGAACGCACCGCCAAGCAGCACCCGCGCAACCGGCGCTAGAGCGAGAGCCCGGCCCGCCC